>JAOZOC010000007.1 GCA_029933495.1 Bacteroidales bacterium | reverse complement strand
CATAACATGACAGATCTTAGACCTGTCAGGTTTGTCAATTTTTCCAAAATATGCTTAACAACAATATTAATTTTTAACAAATACTTTATGAACAGCAACGTCATCACTGGTTCTGACTTTCACAATATAATATCCTGTTTGGGAAAGGGTTTTCCTTGTTAATTGATCATTTAATTCCAGACTGCAAACTTTTCTTCCCACCATATCAAATATTGCAGCTTGTCCCTTTTCATTTTCGGCAAGTTTAATATAAACCGACTCTTTATGTGAATAAATATGTATTGCATTTGAATTACTGAATTCTTCAATATCCAACGGTTCACCAAAATGAAGCAGAAAACGATTTGGATTATCTAATGGTGAAGCAGAAAAAACATAGTTTTCCTGAACCCTGAGATCTGTCATCACATCGTCCTGAAGGTCTTCGAGATAGATTGGTATGGAAAGGTCGAAACTTTCAATTCCTGTAACGGAAATGATGCATTCCTCCTCAACCCCGAGTTTAAAATTTATTGGCATTACTGGTGAGGCTGTAGCATCCAGAAATTCAGGAGAAAGTACGTTTACAGAATATTCACTTCCTTCAATTTCGGAAGAAATATTTGGCGCTTCGTCCACATTGTACATTTTTTCTAAATCGTATAAACCATCAAAACTATTACTTGCCCCTTCCATAAAAATAATTGCTGCTTCATCTGTAAATCCATTGGCCGATACCATTAATCGGAGGCTCATATAATTACTCTCTTCAGCATCTTTATAGAACGACTGGCTATTATGCATACGCTGGCTTTGAGGAATAGTCAAACTTGCTGAACTTGCTGTGGCTCTCACCCAAAAACCTTGTGTGGCCGGGATTATCCCATCTGTTTTTCCGTTGTACGACCGGTCGTTTCCTGTCAGGTATGGATTCCATCCCTTGAATGTGGCATTATCATAAACCACAGCCCAACCACTTAAATTTGATCTGTTCCAGGCTGCATCATCATTCCAGACAATTGCTGAAGGAAATGGATTTCCAAGCAGGTTCCATCCTGTTGCATTACTGGCAGGAGTATATGCCAGTGAAATTGGATAATCACCGTTATTGAGGTTTCCTTCATAGTTTACCGTAACAGTTCCGGTAAGGTTATCGGAAGCCCAGGCAGAATAGCCCATTGTTGCAACCATCGGAATCGTAACCGGTTGTGTAAGATATGTCCAGGTGCTATCCACTTCATTCCATTGTTTCAGATAAATATTCATAAAAGTCTCAATGGTAGCAATTGTCATTGGAGAAGAAACCAAATGCCAACGTTCCGAAGTAAGATATTGCTCCACAGACGCTGGTACGTTAGCAGTATTGTGAATCAATGACCCCGAACCATTTTCATCTGACTTGATGATTAAACCGGTAGTTCCGGCATCATTAATCAGGGCCACGTTTACTGTTAAGTCACCACAGTTAACGAGCTGACTCCCGTTCCCAATATCCAGGTTTTGATCTTGAACTGAAGTGCCGGAAATAACTTTCAGTTTTGCACCATTGGCAATATTCATTGTGCTTTGACCAAGCAAACAGGCAGATATTACCATGGATGTCAACAACAGTATTCCAATATGTAGTTTTTTATACATAGTTCTTAGTTTATTAGTCTTTCAAGCATCTTACAGAATAGAAATAATATTTATTGAATGCATTACGGTATGATCGCTGATTGTTGTAATCAAACTCTCTGATATAAGAATAGCCAGCTCCTGAATATTGTTGGGTTGATGTCATAAAAACTCCTTTAAATTTCTGATAACCAAACCCTCCTGAACTAGACCTGTATCCGCTACCTAACAAAGTCATATTGCTCGAATTGGTTGCCCCTGTATTCGGGCCATTCCAATGCGCATATCCAGCTTCTTTTAACTGGCCCCCAATATTTGAACCCCTCCAGTACATTTGAGTTGGATTATTAACAGCCGGATCCAGAAAATTCTCCATCTGAAACCATTCAAAATCAGAAGGTATATGCCACCCATCCGGACAAATACCTTGCGCTCCTTCTGTGGTTGTATATTCCATCATTTCATTCCATTGATACAACCCACCATAAGTATCGCAGTAAGTAGTATTATGCTGATAGCATGACTTTTCAATTATTCCATTATCGTTTTGGCCACCAGTAACCATATTACCTACATTGAGATTTTCTGCCATCCAGCATTGTCCGTTAATATCAACAGTAGAATAGGACTGGCCATCCCTAAAATCATTAAGCATTCCACCACATACAAAAGGCGTCATGCTACTTGTTCCATAGGCTATCTCTTTCCAGGCATTTTCACCTTCGAGGAAAGCATAATATTTATTATCCGTTGTATTAAATACGATTAGACCATTTGCAGGATCCTGGATGTCCGTAATTTGATTTTGGGCCATCCTTGGAACTAACAGACCTTTGTCTTGACTTTGTAAATCCAGTATTGCCGAGGCTTCCGGGTCGGTACCATCTTCGTTGATAGAAACACCCTGGGAATTTGCATTGTATTGAATCCCGATAAAGAGGATCAATGACAGTAAGTAAATTTTTGTTTTCATACACCTAAGTTTTTTAAGATTATTAGCGACTTAAAATTTTATTTGCCAGGCAAATAAATAAACTGATTCACTTAGTTATATATGGAAATACAGATAAGGTTTGTGGAAATGTATATTCGGTGGGCAGAGATCTATATTCGGTATTAAATCATCTCCAGTAATTTCAGAAAACTCTCTTTTTTACGACGGGCAACAGGCAACTCTGAATTATCTTTCATTACTACAGCCCCACCTTCAGTTTTACTGTAATGGTCGATATATTTCAGATTAATCAAATGAGATTGGTGGATTCGGTAAAATCCATAACCATCAAGCATCTCTTCGTAATCTTTCAGGTTACAGGATACAATAATTCTTTTATCATCTAAAAGGTAAAACTGAGTATAACCTGCATCCGATTCGCATCTGATAATATCATCTGTGTTTACAACATAAATGCTTTCTGAGGTTTTAAGAATTAGTTTTTTATTTTCAGAGGCTGAGTTTTCAAGGTTTGCAAATAATGCATTGAGCTTTAAACTTATGTTTTCCTGTTCAACCAATTGATGTGCTCTATTGATGGCTTCAAATAATTTTGTCGGATCTACAGGTTTGAGTATATAATCAATGGCAGAAAATTCAAATGCCTGCACTGCATATTCTTCATATGCAGTTATAAAGATAATCTTGAAATTTATATTATCCAGTTTTTTCAGTAGATCGAAACCCGTTCCGTCAGGCATATTAATATCCAAAAATATAAGATCTGGTTTATGTGTAGTAATTACAGCAAAACCCGAAGCTACACTTTCAGCTTCTGCAACAAGGCTTATATCTTGCGGGCTGAACTTCAACAGGTCAGCAATACTTTTCCTTGCACGGGCTTCATCATCTATAATAATTACTTTCATATACTGCCAAACATTTTCGTGTAATTATACAACAAAGATAGCTTAAAGCTCCTGATATGGGATTATAAATTTTACTTTTGTTCCCTTGACATTTTCATCTGAATCTTTAATCTCGGTTATTTCCATAATGAACTGCTTTCTTTTCTGGCCCTTATTGAATACATCTATCCTTTCATTAGCAATTATTGTTGCCAGCGAAGAATGACTTTTTTGATTTTTCCCTTTTAGCTTTTTCGAAGCTTTTATTTTATACCTACTCCGTTATCCTCTATTAGAAGCAATATGGATTTTTTCTCTGGCATCAGAGTAAAACTTATTGAAATATATCCCTTCTCTCTCAGGTGTTTAACACCATGCTCAATGGCATTTTCAATAAAAGGCTGAGCAAGCATTGGCGGAATTTTAATAACATCAGGCTCAATCAGGGGGTCAACATCAAGGATGTAATCAAATTTATTATTATACCTTAATTGCTGTAAATCAAGATAATTTTTCAGTGTATTAATCTCATTTTCTATTGTAATAAATTCCTCTCTGGAGTTATATAGAATAGACCTTATCAGTTCGGCAAAGCGGGAAAGATATGACCCTGCTTCAAGTGGGTTATTTTCGAAAATGAAACTTTGAATTGAACTTAGTGAATTAAAGATGAAGTGAGGATTCATCTGCGATCGTAACAATTTTTGCTCAAGTAATTGAAACTGATTCTTTTCAATTATTTTCTTTTCCCTGTATTTTATAATGAATATTATGATCAGGACTGTTATAAGTATTTCCAGAAAAATAAACCAGGTTGTTTTCCAGTATGGCGGTCGAATTACTATATTAACAAAAACTCCAGCCTCGTTCCATACGCCATCGCCATTAGCTGCTTTAACCTTTAACCGATATTTCCCGGGATCTATATTTGTGTATTTTGCAAAATGGTTAACTGAGTTGGTATATGTCCAGTCTTTCTCAACACCTTCAAGCATGTAGGCATATTTAATATATTCCGGATTGGAAAAATCAAGTGCTGCAAATTCAAAAGAAAAATAATTTTCCCTGAAATTCAAATCAACCACCTTAGTTCCAGATAGATCAACGTCTTTCTTTTTGTCAAAAATACTAAATGAAACGATTGACAATTGAGGAGGTTTATCGTTTTGAAAAATGTGTAACGGATTGCAAATATTGATGCCATTTTTACCACCGAAGACCAGTTCGCCCGATTTCAAACGGTAAGCCGCATTTGTAAATTCATTATCCTGGAGTCCGTCTTTTTCATAAAAATTTTGAAAAATCTCTTTTTCAATATCAAATACGCTCAATCCATTTAATGTGGCTATCCACAGTCTGCCATTGTCATCTTCCAAAATACTCATAACGTCATTATCTGCCAGCCCTTCTTCCGATGTAAGATGTGTGAACGAATTAGTCCTCTGTCTATATTTATTAAGTCCATAAGCTCCAACCCAAACAGTCCCTCCTCTATCAACAAAAATACAATTGACTGCATCTCCCCAAAATGAGCTTGCATCATTGGGGTCACTTCTAAATTGTATGACTTCATTTGTGACCGGATCAAGCCTGTTCAATCCCTTATTTGTGGTTCCTACCCAGATGTATCCGTTTCTGTCTTCTGCAATGCACTTGACAAGATGTGAAGATAAATATTTTTCCTTGTCAATAACAAAAGCACTAAATTTCTGTGTTTGTAAATCAAAGGTGCAAAGCCCATTTATAGTACCAAGCCATAAGCCGGAAGGTGTAAAAGCAATCGAGAGAATGGTATCACTAATCAATCCTCTGTTTGTATTTTTTGAATAGTGGGAAATAACCTTCCCGTCTCTCATCCTGGACAGACCATTATAAGTTCCAATCCATTTATTGTCATCCGGTCCGGTTGCTTGGCAAAGTATCGTATCAATCAATGGTTTTTGATTTAATTTCACTTGAGGAACGCTTGTCTTCCAGGCAGGAACAATAGAAATATATGGATTTGCTTGTTTGCGATAGAATCCTTTGTTTGTTTCAAACCAAACTTCTCCTTTACTATTTGCCTGAATATTAGAAATTTGATTAAAATCATAACTTGAGTACTTATCTTTGGAGTGACAAGTGACTTTTTTTGTTTCGGGATTAATTGAATAGAAAATTGATTGATTTTTGAAACCAACCCACAAATCTTTCCCGTCGAATGCAAGATTTTCAACCTGGCCGGGTGGAATCGCATTCTTTAATTGGTAGGTTTGGTCTTTAAAAACGCCTAATCTTTTATCAAATTGGTACAAACCCATTGCGCCCCATATTCCAAGCCAATAGTTCCCCTTACTATCCTCAATAATATCGTTATACCAGTCAGCCTTAAGCGAGTTTTTTAAAAAAGAAAATGATCTGACGGAAAATGTATTGGGATCTATAATATTGAATCCTCTTCCCGACCATTGCCCGGCCCATACATCACCGTCAGAATCCTGCATTAAAGCGGAAATTTTCTTTGAGTTTATCCTGGGGTTACTATTTCCAGTATTGTTGAGATTGCAGGTTTTAATAAAATCTTTATTCAGACAATCAATGCCATAGTTGGCAGTACCAACCAAAATTTCACCTGAGTTAAGTTGTAATATAGCTGTAATATTGGATGACGACGGAGTCCGCTCATCACCTGGAATATGATAAATATGCCTGAACTTATTTTTGGATTGCCTAAAAATACTGATTCCATCAATGGTGCCAATCCAGACATTTTTGGCAGCATCAACAAAAATCTTATTCACGTGACCATTGATAAGAGAGCGTGGATTGTTATTATCGCTGTCGATATATGTAAAAGAATTGTCAGTATAATCAAAAATGTATATTCCCGAACCTGTACCAAACCAAAGTTTTCCATTATGGTCTTTAGCAACACAAAAGGTGGAAACTGAAAGTCTCTTATCAAAAATTCCGGATGCAGTATTCAGAGTATATAAGCCATCAATTCCACCAAGCCACATTTCATTTTTCGTTATCTGCAAATACATACTGATATCATTTTCTCGTTTTTTCGTATTGTCATTCTCATCAGCCTGATATTCAAAAAACAGCTCAGTTTGCGGATTGAACCTGTAGATACCCATAAACCTGCCACCAAGCCAAATCATACCCTCATTATCTTTGTACAGTTCGTGATAATAATAAGTGTTTATCATTGAAGGGTGGTGGTGGTGATAGATTGATGATGTTTTATCTGAATAATCATATTTTATTAATTCACCTTTTGCAGTTTCTATCCATAGAATATTGTTTTTGTCGGGAAGAAGTGCCCTGATATAATTCCCGATTTCCACAATGATTCCCAGATTGTTTTCCATAAAGGCAATTTCAAAAGAATCGTTTTTCCTGTTGTATCTATTGAGTCCTTTTTGGGTTCCAATCCACATATTTCCTTCCAAATCCTCAATAATACAGGTGACAAGATCAGCGACGAGTGAAGCTGAATCTCCTGAGATATATCTGTATTGCCTAACATTATTCCCGTCGTACCTATTTAGACCTTCAGTGGTTGCAATCCAGATGAAGCCGTACTTATCTTGAAAAATATCAAGTATGTAATTGCTGCTTAGTCCGTCCCTTTTAGTCAAATAGTCAAACTTTTTATACGGATCTTCAATTACTATTTGAGAACTGGTAACATTTGTCGATTTATTTTTAGTTTTATAAAACAAATTGTCATTGGATTGCTTAACAATGCTATTCGGAGTTTCAATATACGGTTCTCCGTTCTTTCCTAATGAAACAATTATGGCGATAGAAAAAACAGTCAGGATCAGAATAATTCTCTTTAATATCTTTATGACAGACCTTTTCAAATTTGTTTGATAATAAAACTTTTACAAATACATTAAATTTTTTATAAAATAAAAATATATTACTTCCTCATATCAATCAGAAGCTCCAGCAATTTTATCCCGGCATCAGAAATTACGGAACCGGGGCCAAAAATTGCAAGCACTCCTGCTTTATACAGAAAATCATAATCCTGTGGTGGAATTACTCCGCCAACAATGACCATAATATCCTTACGTCCAAGCTCTTTAAGTTCTTTTATCACCTGCGGCACAAGGGTTTTATGTCCGGCGGCCAGACTTGAAACCCCGAGAATATGTACATCATTTTCAACTGCCTGTTTTGCAGCCTCTTCAGGTGTTTGAAAAAGCGGGCCGATATCTACATCAAATCCAATATCGGCAAATCCTGTTGACACAACCTTTGCTCCGCGATCGTGTCCGTCCTGACCCATTTTTGCAACCATTATCCTCGGACGACGACCTTCAAGTTCTTCAAACTTATCAGCAAGTTCACAGGCCTTTTTAAAACTGCCGTCATCCTTGCTTTCAGATGAGTAGATACCCGAAATAGCCCGAATTTCAGCTTTGTAGCGTCCAAATACTTTTTCCATTGCATCAGATATTTCGCCGAGACTGGCCCTTTTTTGTGCTGCAATAATTGCCAGCTCCAAAAGATTGCCTTCTCCTGTTTCGGCTGCCTTAGTAATTGCATCAAGAGACCTTTTTACTTCTTCATTGTTCCTTCCTGCTTTGAGCTTTTCCAGTCTTTTTAACTGTGCATCCCTTACTGCAGTATTATCAACTTCAAGAGTCTCTATGGGATCTTCTTTATCAAGTCTGTATTTGTTAACACCCACAATTGTATCCTTGTGCGAGTCGATTCTGGCTTGCTTCCTGGCAGCAGCTTCCTCAATTCGCATTTTTGGAATTCCCGTTTCAATTGCCTTTGCCATACCACCAAGTTCCTCTACCTCCTGAATTAAATCCCACGCTTTATGTGCAATTTCATTTGTTAACGATTCTACATAATATGATCCTGCCCAGGGGTCAATATTACGGCAGATATTTGTCTCCTCCTGAAGATAAATTTGAGTATTACGGGCAATTCTGGCTGAGAAATCGGTTGGAAGAGCAATTGCTTCATCCAGGGCATTAGTGTGCAGCGACTGCGTTCCGCCAAGTACAGCAGCCATAGCTTCAACACAGGTTCTTGTAACATTATTGAAAGGGTCCTGCTCTGTCAAACTCCAACCTGAGGTCTGGCAGTGCGTTCGTAAAGCCATTGATTTTGGATTTTTTGGATCAAACTGCTTTACAAGCTTTGCCCATAGCATCCTGGCAGCCCTCATCTTTGCAATTTCCATAAAATGATTCATCCCAATTCCCCAAAAGAAGGAGAGCCTGGGAGCAAATGAATCAATATCCATTCCTGATTTAACACCGGTGCGCAAATATTCAAGACCATCAGCAAGAGTATAGGCCAGTTCAATATCTGCGGTTGCGCCTGCTTCCTGCATATGATAACCACTAATGCTAATTGAATTAAACTTTGGCATTTTTTTAGATGTAAACTGAAAAATATCGGCAATTATGCGCATAGAAGATAAAGGTGGATAGATGTATGTGTTCCTTACCATAAACTCTTTAAGAATATCGTTCTGAATTGTTCCTGTCATCTGCTCAAAGGGTACACCCTGCTCGAGTGCTGCAACAATATAAAAAGCCAAAACCGGAAGAACCGCACCATTCATAGTCATCGAAACAGACATCTTATCCAAAGGAATATCATCAAAAAGAATATTCATATCCAGAATAGAGTCAATTGCAACGCCTGCTTTACCAACATCTCCTACAACCCGTGGATGGTCAGAATCGTAACCCCTGTGGGTTGCCAGGTCGAAAGCAACAGAAAGGCCTTTCTGACCTGCAGCGAGATTTCTTCTGTAAAAAGCATTGGACTCCTCGGCTGTTGAAAATCCGGCATACTGCCTGATAGTCCAGGGACGGGTAACGTACATTGTGGAGTAAGGCCCTTGCAGATATGGTGGAATTCCGGCAGCATAATCAAGATGCTCCATATCAAGAAGATCATCCTCCGAATAGACGCTTTTTACAGGGATTTTTTCAGCTGTAATCCAGTCCTTTGAGATATGATTTTCGTATTCCCAATCCTTTGTCAGCTTTTTACTGCCTGATTTAAGGTTGATGTTGACATTGTGAAAATTCGGTTTCATATTTTAATTATTTTATCTAATTGTAAACTTTTTTCAATTCTTCCCTCACAGTTGCAAACTGTGAGGGGTTACGCACCAGCCACTTTCAGTTTGTTACTGAAAGTGCTGCCTGCATTTGCTTTAAAGTTTCAAGAACATTTGATTTAACATGAATAAAATACTCAATTCCAATTGACTTTAAATCTTCAATTAGATTTTTCGGATAACCTGCGACTACAACAATCGCTTTGTCCTTCAATTTATTATAAAACTCAGGTGCATATTCTGCATACTCATCATCCGAACTGCAAAGTACTGCAATATCGGCATTTGCCTTATCAAATTCAGATACAGCTTCTTCAACCGTCTTAAACCCGATATTGTCAACAATCTCAAATCCTGCACATCCAAAAAAGTTTGCTGCAAACTGTGCTCTTGCCCTGCGCATTGCCAAATTTCCGATTGTAAGCATAAAGACTTTGGGACGCCTGTTTGTCTTTGAATACTGATCGGTCGTATATCTCAGTAATTCAAAAGCCTGTGAACTGCGATAAGGCTTTAATGTTTCAATTTCAGCATCTGGCAAAGTCAAATCAACAGCCTGAAAGACTTTAGTATCAACCTCACTTTCAATCTTTTCAGTAATATTTGGATACTGATTTGTTCCAAGTACGCTCTCTTTTCTAAAAGCTATTGCTATATCACGCTTTTGAGCTGTCTCAGCAATACGTTTCTGAATAAATCCTAATTTAAAGGCCTCAAGAAAACCACCGTTTTCCTGAACTTCAAGGAAAAGTTTCCAGGCCTGATCTGCCAGAGAGTTTGTAAGATTTTCAATATAGTAAGAACCTGCTCCCGGATCGACAACCTTATCAAGATATGACTCCTCTTTCAATAATAACTGCTGATTACGTGCTAACCTCTCCGAGAACTCTGTCGCCTCTTCGTAAACTGAATTGAACGGGTTTATTGTCAATGAGTCTGTTCCGCCCAAAACAGATGACATCGACTCGGTAGAAGTACGAAGCAGATTGACATACTCATCATATATGGTCTTGTTCCAATCAGACGTGACTGTGTGAATATGCATGCTCGAAACCTCATCTCTGCTTGGTCCGTATGCTTTGACAATATATGCCCATAACAGACGGGCTGCCCTGAATTTTGCAATCTCCATAAAATAATTTCCTCCGACAGCAAACTGAAATTTAAGCCTTGGAGCTACTTTATCAATCGACAAACCGCGTTCGGTAAGCTGTGTAAGATAGTTGGTTCCTTGTGCCAGACTGAATGCCAACTGCTCAACGATGGATGCTCCCGAATTAGCAAAATGTTGCCCGTTGATAAGAATAACTTGATAGTGCGGCAAGTCAGATGCGCTCTCTATCAGTTTCTTCCCAATATCGAAGGCATCATTCTCAGAAGTCTGGAATCTGCCTTTCAAAACAAAATCACCAATAGGGTCATAATTTACCGAACCATAAACTCTGTCAAGATTCCTGTTATACTTTTTTGCTAACCTGTCAATATATAAGATAACATTACTATGATTCTTTTGGCAAACAAAATTCATTTCAACGGCATCGGCAAATATATTTTCAGTAACTCTTTCCAAATCATCTTTTGTAGGTTTAAAATTATCATTGAACACAAAGCCAATGGAATTAACACCTTTCATCAGAACATCAAGGGCTTTTTTGTTTGCCTGTCGAATATCCTTCACATAGATATCCTGCCGGATGAGCCAGTCATTCGATTTAATCTTTGTGCCCCTTTCAAATGGAAACTCTTCAGGAAACTTATTCAGCACGCCATATTTCTCAAGGTCTTCCTTACGATAATAAGGCTTTACATTGAACCCTTCACCAGTTTTCCAAATCAGCTTTCTATCATAATCGGCACCCTTAAGGTCTTTATGGATTTTATCTTCCCATTCTTGTGTTGAGACCGGTGGAAATTCAGAGAAAAGCTTTTCGTCCTTTTTATAGTTATTCATAGCAACTGTTATTGTTTATTCATATCTAACAATCGGTTCCCCGATTTACAGCACAAAAATACATTTATATTTAATTCGGGAAAGAATATTGTTAATTTGTTAACAAATAATAATGATAACAAAAAAAGAAAACTCAAGATGTTCTATATTCTAACAACTATCTGTAAAATTCCTAATTCATCGGTTGCATTAAAAAATAAATTTCAGTAAAAACCAGTATTATTAAAAAAATATCTACTTTTATACCGAAAGAAAATCAGCTTTCCAGCTAGTTTGTATTACATTGTCAGGCAAATAAAAATTCAAACCTGTTTTCTTTCGGGCACACCTGGTTCTAAGCATTTCTGCTCCTGCAAACCTGCCAAAAACCAGAATTTAATCTGAAAATATAATTTTTGAAAATCATTTATTTAAAACTGAAATTATGAAAAGTGAAAATTACATTTTAAGCGGAATACGCTTTATTGCATTCGCAATGATAATGTTGTTTCTTTTTTCGTCTGTTCAATTGAGGGCTGAAAAGAAAAAAGACAAAGACAATGAAAAAAGTGATACTTTAAAATCAAGCCAGGTCAGTGGACTAAAGCTAAGAGGTATCGGCCCCGCCTTTACTTCGGGGCGTATTGCCGATTTTGCAGTTAATCCTGAAAATCCAACTGAATATTATGTGGCAGCAGCCTCTGGTGGAATCTGGAAAACAAGTAATAACGGCACAACCTTTAAACCTATTTTTGATAGTAAAGGTGCCTATTCAATTGGTTGTCTTAAGATGGATCCCAATAACACCGCTGTTATCTGGGCAGGGACTGGTGAAAATAACCACCAG
This sequence comes from Bacteroidales bacterium, assembly GCA_029933495.1. GTDB lineage: Bacteria > Bacteroidota > Bacteroidia > Bacteroidales > JAADJA01 > JAADJA01. Next base: position 11,010 of record JAOZOC010000007.1, on the reverse strand, counting down.
CGTGCATTGGGATATGGTGACGGAGTTTATAAATCGGTTGATGGAGGTAAATCTTGGAAAAATATGGGACTTAAGGAATCAAGGCATATTGGAATGATTGCTATTGATCCCGGGAATTCTGATGTTGTTTACGTTGCTGCCGAAGGTTCTGCCTGGGGCCCCGGAGGCGACAGAGGACTTTATAAAACTATTGATGGTGGTAAGACCTGGGAAAAAGTACTTGAGATAAGTGAAAATACAGGATGTAACAGCGTGGTTCTTGATCCGAGAAATCCTAATGTTGTTTATGCCACTTCAGAACAGAGAAGACGACATGTATACACAAAGATTGGAGGCGGACCGGAATCAGCAGTCTGGAAATCTACTGATGCCGGCAAAAACTGGAGAAAGCTGACTTCAGGAATACCAGGATCTGACAAAGGTGGTATGGGACTGGCAATATCTCCTGTCAATCCTGATGTACTTTATATTATAATTGAAGCAGCAAACGACAATGGTGGTTTTTTCAGATCAACCGACAGAGGTGAATCCTGGAAGAAAATGAGTTCACATTACAGTAGTGGACAGTATTACAGTGAGATTTATTGCGATCCAAATGATGTTGACAAAGTATATTCAATGGAGACTGTCTCAAAATATACGACTGATGCCGGTAAAACTTGGAAGACAATCGGTCTTCGCGATCGTCACGTTGATGATCACGCCTTCTGGATTTGTGCTAAAAATCCAAACCACTTTATGATTGGTGGTGATGGCGGTGTTTATGAAACTTTTGATGGTGGGAAAACTTATATTCATAAAAAAAACCTTCCGATTACCCAATTTTATAGGGTTGGAGTTGATAATACAGAGCCTTTTTACTGGGTTTATGGTGGGACACAGGATAATAGTAGTTTTGGAGGACCGTCACAGAATACTAACTACGACGGAGTTACAAGTTGCGATTGGGTTACAACAATTGGTGGTGACGGTTTCTGGCAGGCAATAGAGCCCGGAAATCCTGATATTGTTTATTCGGAATCTCAGTATGGAAATATTGCAAGATATGACAAGAAAAGTGGTGAAGCCATCAGTATAAAACCCAAGGCACGAAAAGGCGAAGATACATATAAGTGGAACTGGAATACACCCTTTTTTATAAGTCCTCATTCTGACACAAGATTGTATTTAGCTGCAAATAAAGTTTTCAGAAGTGATGACCGTGGTCAGTCCTGGGAAGTAATCAGCGACGACATCACTCGCCAGCTCGACAGAAACTCATTCAAGGTAATGGGAAAATACTGGAGTATTGATGCTGTTGCAAAAGATGTTTCTACATCGTTGTACGGGATGGCTGTTTCATTAGCTGAATCACCTGTACTGGAAAATCTGCTTTATGTTGGAACCGACGACGGATTGATTCAGGTAACTACTGATGCCGGCGAGAACTGGACAAAAATTGAAAATTTTCCTGGAGTTCCTGAATATACTTATGTAAGTGATATTATGCCTTCAAAATTTGATGAAAATGTGGTATATGCCGCATTCGATAACAGAAAACAGGATGATTTTAAACCATATATTCTTAAAAGTACAGACAAAGGCAATACGTGGACTTCCATATCTTCTAATCTGCCTGAGAACGGTACTGTTCATACATTGGAGCAGGATTATGTAAATAAAGATCTTCTCTTTGCAGGCACTGAATTTGGAGTGTTTTTCAGTATTGACGGAGGAAATATATGGACACAACTAAAATCAGGTATTCCAACGATTGCTGTAAGGGATATTGTAATTCAGGAAAGAGAAAATGACCTTGTTCTTGCAACGTTCGGCAGAGGTTTTTATATTCTTGAGGATTTCACTCCTTTAAGGATTCTGAATAAAGATCTTCTGGACTCAACAGCTCTTATTTTCCCCATAAAAGATGCTCTTATGTATGTTCAGAAAAGCAGAGGTGGTTACGGAAGCGGGTCAGATGGATATCTTGCAAAGAATCCGCCTTTTGGTGCAACTTTTACATATTATATTAAGGAGGCTCCAAAAACTCTTAAACAGGAAAGAAAAGAGAAAGAGAAGGAACAGGCAAAAAATGAGGAACCAATAGATATCCCAACAATGGATGAGTTACGAGCCGAGAAGAATGAGGTTAAGCCTCATCTTATTTTCACAATTACTGATGCAGATGGTAATATTATCAGGAAACTGACCAAAGGAGTTAGTACAGGGATAAACCGCTTAAACTGGAATCTTAAATATCCTTCGACATCACCTGTTGACCTTGGAAAAGGAAAATACAATCCTCTTTCTATGGGTGGAAGTGGAATGTATGTATTACCTGGCAAGTATTTTGTTTCAATTTCTCAGTATTACAGAGGAGAAATAACTAAGCTTACAGACCCTGTTGAGTTTAACACAAAAGTATTGAATAACACTACAATACCTGCTAAAGACAGAGCCGAGCTGGTAGCATTCCAGGAAAAACTTGCCGAGCTGCTAAGAGTTGTCAGAGGTACTGAAAATTTTGCCGAGAATCTTGTATCACGTGTTGAATCAGCCAAGCAGGCAGCTCAACGCACACCTGGAACACCACAAGAGTTAATGTCGAAGATTGAAAAGACTCAGGCTGAATTAGACAATATTATGTGGAAATTCAATGGTCAACAGCCAAAAGCCAGTAGAGAAGAAAACTGGCCGGCACAGCCTTCGATCAATGAAAGGCTAAGCTCTATTGTCTGGGTTCACTGGCGCTCAACATCTGCTGTAACTAAAACACAGAAAGATATTTATAATATTCTTAAGGATGAATTTCCACCAATTCTTGAGCAGTTGAAGAACATTTATAACAATGAGCTTCCGCAGATAGAAAGAGGACTTGAAGAAGCCGGTGCCCCCTGGACACCCGGAAGAATTCCGGTTTGGAATGAGCAAGACTGATGATTGATATTTAATTTAAAATAGAGTAAGTTCAAGAAATGTAAAGGCACACAGTTGTGTGTCTTTACATCATATTGGAATAAAATTCATACTCATATATTTGCACAATTGTTTAATTATAAGATTTCATAAAATGAAATATTCTTTAATGGCTCTAATAATTATGGTATTAGCAACACCAGTGTTTACACAAACAGAAAATGTAAAAATTACCATCACCGGTATAGAAAACACCAAAGGAAATATCGTAATTGGTATTTATGACAGTGAAAACACTTTCCCTGATTTTGGAAAAGAATTTCAAGGTGCAAAAGTAAAACCAACAAAAGCAGAAAGTATAAACTATACTTTCAAGGACCTGCCAGCAGGAACCTATGCCATTGCAGTATGGCACGATGAAAATGATAATCAAAAAATAGATAAAAACATATTTGGTGCACCAAAAGAAAAATACGGGTTTTCAAATAATAAGTATGGCACCTTTGGACCACCTGACTTTACAGATGTTTCGTTTATGGTTGAGAAAGGGAAAAACATAACATTAACAATTAACATGAAATAGCTGTTACAATGAAAAAGCTACTGATTATATTACTGCTTTTTGCCGGTTGCACAACAAACAACAAACAAAAAGAACCCTTGATTACCGGCAACTGGGCTTTTCTCGACAAGGCGGGAAACTATAACGAAGCCTTTTTTGACACAACTGAATATGTGACCTATAACAGACGCGGGGGGTTAATGCCTTCTTTTAAATATGCTGTGAAAAACGATTCTCTCTACTCTACTTTTGGAAAAACAAAAGAGTTAAAGGCTGTTGCAAAACTGATATGGATTAACGATGATAAGTTTGTGATTTATAATGAGTCAACACGAGATACACTTGAACGGATACAAACTAACAATATGACTCTTCAGAATACTGATGCAAAAGCAGATTCGACAAAATTCCGTGATGTTTTTGAGAGAAGATATGAGGATTTCCTGGTAGGAAAAAGTATTCTGTCGAGGGAGGAGATAGAAGAGTTTAAGAAGAAGAATAAAGTACCAAAAGATTAATCAGGAGAATTCAATATCAAACACTTTTCCATCATCGGCCAGAAAAGTATTTTTAAAGACTGTTCTGGCTTCGTTAACCAGTTCCATAGGATTATCATAGCGATTTGAGAAATGGCCGATTATCAGCTTATTGACATTAGCCATTTTCGCAATTGTAGCAGCTTCAATTGTAGTTGCGTGTAATTTTGCGGCTGCCACGTCAGCCATATCCTGCATAAAGGTTGTTTCATAATAAAGCAGGTCAGCATCTTTGATTATCGGTATTACGGGCTCATGATAGGCAGTGTCAGAGCAGTAAGCATATGAGCGGATTGGATATGGGTCATCAGATATCTCCTCATTTTTGTAAACTCTGCCTTCATTGTCAGTAAAATCAGCACCATTTTTAATTCTGATATAGTCATTAACAGGAATATCCAGCGACTTTGCCATATCCTTAATAATCCTCCTTTTACCCTCTTTTTCCTTAAACAAAAAACCGCAGGTCGGGATGCTATGATTTAATGGAATAGTACTTATTATCAGCTTCTCATCCTCATATATTACAGAATTGGATTCTGGTGCAACAGGATGAAAGACCAGAGGATAAGCCAATGTCGTTTCAGATGCTTCGAGTTGGATATCAAGAATATCTTTAAGACGTGCCGGACCGTAAATATGAAGCTCTTTTTTTCTACCAAGCAGGTGCATTGACGAGATCAGCCCCACAAGTCCAAAAAAATGATCGCCATGCAGATGGCTGATGAAAATATGATTTATTCTTTGAAGTTTTATTCTGTATTTCCTGAGTTGTATCTGGGTTCCTTCTGCACAGTCAACAAGAAAAAAGCGTTCATTATGATTTACAAGCTGTGCTGTGGGATTCCTTTTTATGGTAGGTATTGCCGAGTTACTTCCGAGTATTGTTACTTTAAATGTCATCCGGTTTTTTTTGCAAAGGTAAATAAAAAACCCTGTCTGGATATTTTCAGACAGGGTTTTTAAGTTATTAAGAAGACAGCTATTTGTCGCCTTCCTCTTCTTTAGGTGGCTCAGCCTCTTTATCTTTGGCCTTACCTTTTTTCTCCTTCGACATTTTCTCCAGCTTAGCTTTAGCCTCTTTTTCCATATTGGATTTCAGATTAGCAAGTGCTGATATATCTCCGAGTGTAGTTTTCTCGACATTGTCTTTCACCTTCTTAACAGCCCTCTGTGTAGCCTTCTCCTCTTTACGTGCTACTGCATTCTCTTTGGCCTTTTCGTCGGCTTGTGTATCCTGCCAGATTCTTGAGTGTGAAAGAATAATCTTCTTATTGTCTTTCGAGAATTCAATAACTTTGAAATCAAGACTGTCGTCCATCTTTACCTTGCTATTGTCTTCTTTCTGAAGATGACGTGTGGGTGCAAATCCCTCAACACCATATGGCAGAGCAACAACAGTACCTTTATCATTCATCTCTATAATGGTTCCTTTGTGTGTAGAACCAACCGTAAATACTGTTTCAAAGATATCCCAGGGATTCTCTTCAAGTTGCTTGTGCCCGAGGCTCAGTCTCCTGTTTTCCTCGTCAACATCCAGAACAACAACATCAATCTCCTCACCAATCTTTGTAAATTCAGCCGGATGCTTGATTTTCTTCGACCAGGAAAGGTCGGAGATATGAATCAGTCCGTCAACACCCTCTTCAAGTTCTACGAATATACCGAAGTTGGTAAAATTACGTACAATAGCAGTGTGTTTTGAATTCACTGGATATCTCTCTTTAATGTTGATCCATGGATCAGGAATAAGCTGCTTGATACCAAGTGACATTTTCCTCTCTTCACGATCAAGAGTAAGAATAACAGCTTCAACTTCATCACTCACTTTAAGGAAATCCTGTGCTGTGCGCAAGTGCTGTGACCACGACATTTCAGAAACGTGTATCAGTCCCTCAACGCCTGGTGATATTTCAATAAATGCACCGTAATCGGCAATTACAACAACCTTACCTTTAACCTTGTCACCAACCTTCATATTTGTATCGAGTGAATCCCATGGGTGTGGTGTAAGTTGTTTAAGTCCAAGCGCAATACGTTTCTTATTATCATCAAAATCAAGAATAACAACTTTGATTTTCTGATCAAGTTCAACAACCTCTTCAGGATGATTAATTCTACCCCAGGAAAGGTCTGTAATATGAATAAGTCCATCAACACCACCAAGGTCGATAAATACACCATAAGATGTGATGTTCTTAACAGTTCCTTCGAGCACCTGTCCTTTTTCAAGTTTGGAGATGATCTCTGCTTTCTGAGCCTCAAGCTCATCTTCAATAAGAGCTTTGTGTGATACAACAACGTTTTTGTATTCCTGATTGATCTTCACAACCTTGAATTCCATTGTCTTACTGACAAATACATCATAATCGCGAATAGGCTTGACATCAATTTGCGATCCTGGGAGGAAAGCTTCAATTCCAAACACGTCAACAATAAGTCCGCCTTTGGTTCTACACTTAACAAAACCATTGATAACTTCTTCTTTCTCGAATGCCACGTTGATTCTTTCCCATGAACGCAGTATTCTGGCCTTTTTGTGAGATAACACCAGTTGGCCGGTTGCATCTTCCTGATTCTCAACATAAACCTCGATAGTATCTCCAGGTTTTAAATCAGGATTATATCTCAATTCATTAAATGGAATAATTCCGTCTGACTTATAGCCAATGTTAACTACGATTTCTCTTGGATTGATAGAAACTACAGTACCGTCAATAACCTCATGCTCGGCAATCGATTTCAATGTATTCTCATACAGATCGGCAAGTTTAGCTCTTTCATCCTTTGTGTAATTGTCCTGCTTTTTACCGATACTATCCCAGTCAAATTCAGGTGGCTCATTTGATGCTACAGGAGTTGGCTCGGGAGTCTTTTCCTCTATTTTCTCTTCCTTAGCAACTGGCTCTTCCTTTACAGGTTCCTCAGCTTTTTCTTCAGTTGCAGGCTCTTCGGCTTTTACTTCCACTTCAGCTTTTTCTTCCTTTGCAGGTTCCTCAGCTTTCACTTCTTCCTTAACCTTCTCTTCCTTTACAGGCTCGGGCTTTTCTTCCTCTTTAGCTTCTGCAACTTCTGCTTTAGGTTCCTCTTTAACTTCAACTTTTTCTTCTTTTTTGGCTTCAGGTTCGGCTTTTGTTTCTTCCTGACTTTCAGCTTTTGGAGCTTCGGTTTTAACCTCTTCGGTTGCTTTGGCAGCCTGCTCCTGGTTTTTGTCTTTAATTTCTTCTGACATTAAAATAAAATTTTGTATCCGGTTATCAAAAGTTCCTCCCCAATTACAGGAATCCGTTGATAATCACGGAAATGATTAATAATCCGTTAAAAATCGGGGGTGCAAAAGTACTATATTATTTTTAATTTAAAAATCTTAATCTGTTTATTTTGGGAAATTAGAGATTTTGTGGCCTTTTTGAGCACAGGTTGTGAAAGATTCTAAATATTTCCAAACGAAAATGTTATGCGAAAGGAGTTAAAAGTTATTTGTGAAACAAAAAAATAGTAAGAATCTGCACCCCATAACGCATAACCCATAACTTTTAACAGCATCTCCAAACTAATTTAAACAACATTCAGAACAAATAACATGTTGGTTAGTTTTGCATGTTAAGAGCGTGTTTATAATACTTCAACTCCGCCTTTTCCCCATCAAAGACCACATAGGAGAAGTTTGTGATCCAGTCGCCGATGCTGAAATATTTTGCTTTGCCGCTGATATCTTCATTGTTGGGTTTGTGGATATGGCCGAAGATGAAATAGTCGATTTTCTCACCTTTTTCAATTATCGATCTGCAAAAACCTGAAATTCTTTCGATACCAGCACGGTTGACCTCTTCAAGACCTTTGTTCACATTGGCAGCACGCGATTTCTCTGTCCAGTAAAGTCCCATAGCAGTACCAATATCAGGATGCACCCACCTGAAAAGCCATTGATTGAACCTGTTACGGAATACCTTTTTCAGGAATTTATAGCCATTATCACCTTTACCCAGCCCATCTCCATGTCCAAGAAAAAAAGTTTTATTGCCAATCTCCTTTATAAGCGTGTCTGGATAAATTTTTATATTCAACTCCTTTTCAAAGTAGTCGAAAGCCCACACATCATGATTGCCACGAAAAAAAAAGACCGGTATTCCAGAGTCCGTTATTTCGGCCAGCTTCCCAAACAGACGGACATATCCCTTTTGGATTACAGTTTTGTATTCAAACCAAAACTCAAACAGGTCGCCCATAAGATAGATCTCTGCTGCGTCTTCTTTGATTTCGTCAAGCCATTTAATAAACAGGCGTTCACGTTCGAGACTCTTCTCTTTTGAGGGGACTCCGAAATGACTGTCGGATGCGAAATAAACTTTTTTACCGCGTGCTAATTCACTCAAAACTATCTGATTTAGTATAATTCCTTTAATTTCTTAATTATCTTGTTCAGGTCTTTATCTTTATAAATGATCTCTCTTTTATTGTCAACGATATAATAGAACGGTAATTCGCCAGACAGATTATATGCCTTCATAACCGGTGAATTTAAAGCGAGCATATCGCTTCCCTGAATCCAGGGCAACTTGTCAAGATTAATGGCACCTATCCATACCTTTTTGTTTTCATCAAGCGAAACTCCAAAAATCTCTATTCTATATTTTCTGAACTCATTATACAGTGAAACAAGGGTTTTGTTATCCTGCCTCGATTTGGCATTCCAACCAGCCCAGAAATATATCACCACATAATCATTCCCATTGAAGCCGATATCTCTTAGCGACACAAAATTGTCGGCGGTATCTTTCATAACTATATTGGGAGCTTTCATCCCGATTTGCATTTTCTTTTCAGCCTCAAACCTGTCGAATTTCCTTAGCCGTATTTTCTCCACCCTCTCGTGATTATCGAGTGCATGATCATTGTCAGGATATCTGATCATCAATGCACTGTCGAGCTTATGGAAATATCCAAAGTCTTCATCTTCATCCAAAATCTCAGCTCGGCCAAGTTTGCGATTCACAACCATAAGTGTGGAGAGCGAGGAGGGATGCTCCTCAATAAATTCCCGGACATATGCTTTCTGATTGTCAACAATCACTTGATATATCGAGTCAAGCTGCCTTTTAACGTCAAGAAAATCCGGCTGATACTGCTCCCTGATAAAAACTTTATAAAGTGAATCGATTCTAACTTTTTGCTTAATTATAAACACTTCAAAATCATGTAATAATATCGAGCCTGGTGAGCCTGAAACCGAATATCCGTTCAGAAGCACTGTACTGTCGGAATCCACCTCAACCTTTTCACCCCTATTTAGTTGCAAAACAAGATAGCTATCATCCTTTGTTGTTTTCACAAGGTAAAAACCATCCTGTTTTTGCTTAATCCTGAACTTAAAATCACCTTTGTCATTTGCTTTTATCGAATCAAGCATAATAACATCATGAACTTTAATCTCTTCAAGATAGACATACTCATCCGGATGAGCTGAAAACTTACCTTTTATTACAGTTGTGGCTCCTTCCTCTGTCCGGTTGCACGAAAATATCAGAGCCAATACTAATAAAGAGAATACTATGTGTATTATTTTTTTGCTCAATCTAATCTTAATTTTTCTGCAAATTTAGACTAAAATTTTGTTATCTAAGCTGGTATATCTAAAACCCGGTTTATTATCTTTGTGATGAAAGTGGTAAGCTTAATAAATCATCAAATTAGAATCTATAACTCTCTAAGTCCTTTGAGTAAATCCAGAGACAGAGACATAGAAATTAGCTTTTTCTCAATTTGAACAAAATATTGTTTTTACTGTTTTGATTTTATTGAACTAATTGAATTAACAAAAATGTAATTATGAAAAATTTATTTTTAACAATTTTCAGTCTGGTATTTATAGCCGGAATTCTAACAATCACAACCGGATTCAAAACGGAAACCGTTCAAAAAGAAGTTAATCCCGAAAACCTGTTGACTATCCCCGACAGTGTAAATAAAGTTTTAAAGGACAAATGCTTCGACTGCCATCATTCAGGGTCGGAATCAATGAAAGCGAAAATGAAACTTAAACTTGACAAATTGCCAACACTATCAAAACGCAAACTAATTTCAAAGCTGGACGGTATTGCCGAATCAGTTGAGGAGAAGGATATGCCACCAGAAAAATTCTTAAAAAAGTATCCTGAACATGCTCTGACAGATGATGAATCAAAAATTCTGATTGATTGGGCAAACAACGCTGCTGATGAATTAATGAAATAGAATAGTAATTTTAAAAAAATAAATTATGATCCGTAAAGTCCTGATCATCGTAGTTGTTATTTTTGTTATTATACAGTTTATTCCTTCGGGAAGACCAGATAATAATCCGGTTCCCGGAAAAGACCTGCTTGATATGGTTGATGCTTCCGACGATGTTGTAGCGATATTGAAATCGGCTTGCTACGACTGTCATTCGCAACAGGTTACCTATCCGTGGTATTCTTATGTTGCACCTGTTTCATTTCTCGTATCACGTGATGTGAGAGAAGGACGCGAGCATCTGGATTTTGGTCTTTGGGGAGATTTGAGCAAACGTAAGCAGATAAAAGCTCTTGATGAGATATCGGAAGAGGTGGAAGCCGGTGAAATGCCGATGAAAATCTACCCGATAATGCATCCGGATGCTAAACTGACCGATGCTCAGCGACAGCAAATCATTGACTGGTGTGAAATTTCTGCTGACCGGTTATTCGAATAAAGGGATATATGATAATACAGGCTCAAAACAATCCTTCCAAAATAGCGCGGATAGTGAGCCATTCTTCATTTGCCTTACCCCATTCATTTTGAAGGATATTTCTAACAGATATATCATTATGGGGGGTGTCTTTTAAAAAATCCTCAATTGTTGATGCCAGATTTACGTTAATTCTCTCTCCTGTTATTTTTAAAGATACTATTATTCCATTTTTAACTTCAAGTTTAAAACCAACTAATCCATTTTTGGTATTTACACTGTTTTGCAAAGAGTATTTCGGAGAATAACCGAAATTCCATTTCCAG
>JAOZOC010000738.1 GCA_029933495.1 Bacteroidales bacterium | reverse complement strand
GATGTAAGAACAGGCTGGCCTTCAATAGCTGCCTGGGGCGAAAACGGTGAAATTATCGTTTCGCATAATATTTACCCTCCTACATGGACAGAAGACGGTTTAGTGATAAATAAAAGAGCAAATAAGGGTAGCGGTGACTGGATACAATCTATGCTGCCGGGCCCTTCGAATCTGGGAGGGGTAGGAGTTAAGTGGCCCAGAATAATGACATCAGGAGAAAACCATAATTTTATTCACATTATTGTTCCGGCAGATAATGCTTGTCAGGGCCAGGATTTACCTCTTCTTTATAATAGATCCAATGATGGCGGTGAAACCTGGATAGGATGGTTAATTATTGAGGAGATAAATTCCGATTACTATAAAGGATTCCGAACCGATGAATATACCTGGGCCGAATCAAAAGGTGATGTGATTGCATTTACTATTTCAAGTCCCTGGCACGACTGGATAATTATGAAATCAACCGACAATGGCGAAAACTGGGAAAAGATGGTCATATGGGAACATCCGTATCCAATGTTCGACTGGCAAACAACAATTACAACAGACACAATCTGGGCACCTGATTATTCTGTTGATATAGCTATAGATGATGATGGCATTGTGCATACCGTTTGCGGACTTACCCGTGTAATACATACCCAACCGGGAATATCTTACAGTTTCTTTCCCTGGACAGACGGAATAGTTTACTGGAACGAAACAATGCCACCTTTTATAGCCGAAAACCAGCATAGGGCACTTGCGTATGAAAATCTTGTTGATAATGAAACTTTGATAGGATGGGTTGTTGATAATGGAACCCCACTTATGGAAGATGTATTCTCATACCGTGAACTTGGAATGAGCACTATGCCAAATATTACTGCTGATAATGGAAAGGTTATTGTTGTGTGGTCTTCAATAACTGCCGGTTTTGATAATGGTCAGTATAACTTTAGGCATATTTGGTCACGCTTATCATGTGATAATGGAAATCCTGGTACGTGGGGTTATATGATTGATCTGGATACGGATGTTTCTCATTGGCTTGACGAATGCATATATCCTGTAATGGCAGGCAGACTTGATAATGCGGAAAATTATAACGTCATTTATAATATTGATGCAACTCCGGGATTAGCAGTGCTTGATGATCATGATTATCAAACAAACAGAACAGTTTTTTGCAATTCAGGTTCAATAATATGGCAAGAACCCCATATTTATGTATATCCAACAAATTTTATAATTGTAAAACCGGGAGAAAACATTTATGAATTCAAAATTTTCAACACCGGAAACGCTACTTTGACGTTAAACTCTATTGTAAATACAAAAACCTGGATTTCGGATGATACCTATCCGCAAACTCCAACCTATATATCACCAGGTGATTCATTAACAGTGTCTTTTTATATTGACTGGGATCAAATAATTAGTGGGGCTGATACGGGATATATCTGGATTAATTCCAATGATATCTCGAACCCCTTAGTTAAAATTGATGTCACTGCAATAACAAACGGGGCTTTCCCATATCTTGAAGTTTCGGAAATAGACCTCGGAACGCAAGGCCCGGTTTATCTCTTTGATACGGCTTTTACTATTATGAACACCGGCGCAGATACTCTTACAGGAAGTGTAAGTGAAAATCTACCCTGGATAACTTCACTTTACCCTGATTCCTTTACTCTCGCTACTTTTCAAGAGCAGGAATTTTCAATCAGCGGATTGTTCCCGGATGTTGCAGGGGATTTCTCTGGAATTATTGAAATTACATCCAATGGTGGAGATATTGAGCTTCCCGTTTTCGGAACAGT
>JAOZOC010000168.1 GCA_029933495.1 Bacteroidales bacterium | reverse complement strand
GATATTTGTATCTGTATCACTAATATTTTTTATAGTTCTACGAGTGATTACAGACAGAAAAACAGATTGAATGAATTATGCTTAAACTCGAAAATATATCATTGAATTTTGATGAATTCTCACTGAAGAATATTTCTTTCAAAGTAGTTGATGGAGAATATTTCGTATTATTGGGAGAATCGGGTGCAGGAAAATCGTTGATTCTTGAAATAGTTGCCGGACTTGTAAAACCTGATAAAGGAAAAATATTCCTTTCTGGAAAAGAGATAACAAATGTTGCTATTCAAAAAAGGCAGGTTGGTATTGTCTTTCAGGATTATGCCATATTTCCCCACCTTTCCGTTAAAGAAAATATTTGTTACCCATTAAAGGCAAATAAAATTCCAAAACACAAAAGAGAAAAAATAGTGATGGATCTGGCTGAAAAAATGGGTATATCAAAACTATTACACAGAAAACCTTCAACACTTTCAGGTGGAGAACTGCAAAGAGTAGCACTCTCACGAACACTTACCATAAATCCTAAATGCCTGTTGCTTGATGAACCACTTTCTTCGCTTGATGTTCAGCTTAGAAATGAAATGAGAGATGTTTTGCGAAAACTAAACCGAGAAGGCCTAACTATCATTCATGTTACACACGATTATCAGGAAGCTGTTGCACTGGCGCAAAAGGTTGGAATTATACACAATGGCTCTATAATACAAACAGGAACTTTAAAGGAGGTTTTTCATACACCAAAGTCAAAATTTGTCGCTAACTTAACCGGAATAAGAAATTTTTATAATGCAGACATTGTTTCAAACAGAAAAGTATTTCTTGAAAAGAAAGTTGAGATTTCAACACTACCAATAATTGGCAACAGTAAAGAGGGCTTTATCTTTTTCAGATCTGAGGATGTTGTGATCTCCTGTAATAAAATGGATTCAAGCCTGACAAACAGTTTCATGGGAACCATCTTAAGTATTATCCCAACGATTAGTGGAATAGAAATAGTTGTGGATGCAGAAATAATAATTTCATCATATATTACCGAACAATCAGTCAAAAATCTCAACTTAGCTGAAGGCAAGAAAGTTTGGGTTAGTTTTAAAGCTGCTGCAGTAAGGTTTATTGGCAGATAACCTTGTCATAGATAATTTTATCATACACACTCATATTAGTAATACAGTTTTGGTTTGGTTTTGAAACTTGAACCCAGGCTGGAGCTAGATTAATTATAAAATTGTATCTTTGCGCCTGAAATCAGTAAAATATAGTGAGTATGAAATTATTAGAAGGTAAAACAGCAGTTGTAACCGGAGCATCAAGAGGAATAGGAAGATCGATTGCCCTTAAGTTTGCATCGGAGGGTGCTGATATTGCATTTTCCGATATCAGGTATGACGAACAAGCTGAGAGTCTTGAAAAAGAGATTGCAGCTTTAGGACAAAAAGCAAAGGGCTATGCCTCGGATGCAAGTTCTTTTGAGGATAGCGAAAAATTCATCGATGAAGTATTGAAAGATTTTGGAAAAGTAGATATACTGGTTAATAATGCGGGAATTACACGTGATAATTTGATGCTGCGTATGTCAGAACAGGATTGGGACCTTGTTTTAACAATAAATCTAAAATCTGCTTTTAATCTTACAAAGGCTGTACAGCGGTCAATGTTAAAACAGCGATCAGGTTCAATCATTAATATGAGTTCTGTCGTCGGAGTTAGTGGTAATGCTGGTCAGGCAAATTATGCAGCTTCAAAGGCAGGTATGATTGGATTCACGAAATCTATTGCTCAGGAATTTGGTACAAGGAGTATTCGCTGTAATGCCATTGCGCCTGGATTTATTGAAACGGAGATGACAGCTAAACTTCCTGATGATGTGAGAAGTGACTGGATTAATCAAATACCTCTCAAAAGGGGTGGTAAGCCTGAGGATGTAGCAGATGTTGCAACTTTTTTGGCATCTGAGCTCTCTTCTTATGTTACAGGTCAGGTTATCCAGGTTTGTGGGGGAATGAATACCTAATATTTAAAAAGAATTATAAAAATTAATAAAGCAGTCTCATTTACAAGACTGATTTTTTCTATACCTCAAGGTTTGTAATTTCATCTGTAATCTCATAATCATATTCAGGATATTCATAAATGGGCAATAGAGGCTCTGTTTCTCCTATAGAATACCCCCAAATATCTTTGTATTCTTCAGTATCTTCACCCATAGATTCCAGTTGTTGAAGGTATTCATCTATTGATTTTGATTCAATAATAATAATCTTTCCCATTTTTTTTGTAATCGGACTATGAGTGCGGGTAGTATCATGATCAAACTCTAAAATACGACGTCCGTCATAAGTAATACCAATAGTTCTAAAAGTAAGACTTTTTCCGACGCCGGGCAGGTTCAAAACATTTCTATCAGTTGCAAGAAATGGAACGTTAAATTCTTGACGTACCTTTTCTATATTCTCTATCATCCTGCTACCACTATTAGGCAACCGATTTATATTCTCGCACTTATCAAAGGGGATATTACCAATTATCTTTTCTTCAATCTGCTCCTGAACAGCTCTTGCGTTGGTTGCAAAGTTATGCTTGTTTTCCTTGTATCCCTTAACTGAAAATGTGTAATATGTTAGTACACCTATGTCATTAAGAACTTTTCTGAGTTTTGCAGTATGACCTCGTCTTGAAGCAGCTGCAGTAAACACAAGCTGGTTTGTAACTATCCATCCAGCCGAAATAAGTTTCCTGACAGCCTCTGCTGATTCAGGAGTAACTTCCATAGCCGATTCAAAATGCGTTTGGATTACAAACTGTTTAATTCCTATTTTTTTTGCTTTTCGTCTAAAATTTGTAAGAATTCTAATTAACTCATCTGTAATACGTTGTGGTATATAAACAGGAAGGCGTGTCCCAAGTCTTATTCTTAGCATCTCGGCAAATTTCTCACCTTCAGGCCGCAATTTATTTGCTTCTATTTTATTTAATGCCATTTCATAAACCTCATCAAGTATTCTTTTTAGAGATTTGTTTGAACTCATCAAAGCATCGCCTCCAGTAATTAGGATATCTCTTAATTGCGAATCCTTTTCAAAATATTTTAATAGTTTTGGTAATCTATCCCACCAAGTACCCAAAGGTTTGAGCTCTTCAAGGTCAAAATTCAAATGTCCACGCTGAAAATCATACATTCTCTGACAAGAGACACAAAGTCCACCACACGCTCTACCAATAGTGTCAGGAATGAGAATAGCAACCTCAGGATAGCGTCGGTGAACATTATAGTATGATGGTAATATCCAGCCTGCAGCATTTGGTTTTCCCGGCTCTACAATATCCTCCTTTTCCCATGCAACAATGTTCCCAAATTCCTCAACAAGGGGTTTACTGACAAAAACATAATCCCTGATGGCATGGTCGGTATTTTTAAATTTTTCAGAAACATCAACATTTAGCAAAGAAAGATAGTATGGGTTTATGAAAAAGGGAATTCCTGAATCCTGGGCCTCAAATAAAACAGCCATTGTCTCAGAATCAACAAGTCTTCCAAGGAGTTTATTCACCATTTCCGGTGTGCGGGCTGCAAACTGCAGATGAAATGTTCTCTCTTCCCACCAAAGTAGCATTTGCTGATATTTTTCTTCAAATGTCATGTCAGGTTTGAACTTGTACTTAGGTCGGAGAATATCACCGTTATCCATTTTCTCGATAAATATCTTGATAATTCTATCTTTATTCTCCTTTCTGATTTCAATAATTTCCGGTTCAAGGCCGCAAGGATGTCTTTGCATCCATTCCGTTACTTTCTCAGATGAAGGGATAGTTCTATCTGCTGTTTCATTAAATTGTCTTATTAGATTCAGCATATCCCTGAAAAATGCTGGTTCGCCACCACCTTTTCCTTCTTTGACAGCAAGCCATAACTGTTTCAGTGGATTGTTAACTATATTGATCCCCTTCAAGTTAAGATCCTGATATTCGATGCCTTCATAATTAACATAATCAAGAATTCTTATTGCAGCAACATCTTTCCACGATAGTTTATCAAATATCTCTCTACCTTTCACATCTCTATTGTAATAATCAAGAGCATCCTGTCTTGTGTTAAGATAATCCATCACAAAGCACCGTATCTCCTTCCTTACATTTTCAAGATTTTCACTTCGTAGTAGTATTTCCTTTAGTTTCGGGAGTTCTTTAAAAAGAAGAATAAGTATCCGTCGTGATTCCTTGCCTATTTTTCTTTCTTCAATTTTATTATTTATTAGTTGATTATCACGTTTCTCATATTGATATTTATCACGAATCATAGCTTTCTCAATTTACATAGATGTTCAGAAGTTATGCAAAGTTAATATTCTTTATCCGAATTGAGGATATTTAACAAAATATAATAATTAAAATCTGTTTCTCTAAAATAATTACTTTTGTTCTGATTATTAAATCAGGAGGATGAATGATAGGTTTTATAATTAATTACAACTAAATACAAAAATATTCGTAATAAAATTAATAGTACCGGATTCAAAAATATTTTGATTAATGATTAAGAAAAAGAGTAAGATAAAGTTAAGATTGGAAAATCTTAAATATAAACTATTAATACCATATGGGATCCGGCAAATAAAAAAAAATGGGTTTTGGTTTATTGATATACCCAGAACATCATCAACAAGTATTAAAGTAGAACTTGGAAATACATTTGGAAGTGTGTTTTCAAAAAATGATGTTTTCGAAAAAACACACAGAGGTTTTCAGTTTATTCCAAATCACCTTCCCGTAAGGGTGATGAGAGATTATCTTGGCAGGGAGCAATGGGATAAAATATTTTCATTTACCATAGTCAGAAATCCTTGGGACAGAGTTGTTTCATTATATCACTATAGGCTAAAGAGTAGGCTTTTGCGACAAGATATGGGTTTTAGGGAGTATATTTTTAAACTTAAAGATAGCGAATTAGGACAGGAACCATTCAGGTTTTTTGGGCATTATTTCGGTTGCAGCGATTTTGTTACTGATGAAAATGACAACATCATTGTGAGCTATATAGCAAAATACGAAACTAGAGAAAGAGATTTGAAATATGTCGCTGAAAAAATTAATTTTCCTGAATTGGGAAAGCTTACTGTTCAAAAAGCAACCCCTAAAAAAAGACATTATTCCGAGTATTATGATGAGGATACAATTAAAATAATTGAAGATATATATCATAAGGATATTGAGCTGTTTGGCTATAAATTTGAGACAAAAGAATAAACAATAATATTTTTGGAAATTATGAATTTTTTAACCTTAATGCAAATAAGTAAAATAATGATTACTAATCCGGGAGTACTGGCCGGGGATAAAAAATATATTTTTCTATTGAGCCATATGAGAAGCTATTCAAGTTTGTTGTCTCATATTTTAGGAAGTCATGGCAACATTGCCGGATATTCTGAGATGCACTTGTCATATAAGAAAAGGTCAGACTTATTAACTTTGAGATACAGGGTATATATATCGAATAACCGAGAACCCATAAAAGATTATATATTCGATAAAATACTGCACAATCATTCCATTAGCAACAATATTTTGAATGATCGAAACACGAAAGCACTGTTCATGTTGAGAGAACCGGAAGCAACCCTGAAGAGTATTTTAAAAATGAGTAAGAACCTGAATAATCCAAATAGAATTAGTGATATTAATAAGATTGGAAAGTATTATTTAAGAAGGCTTGAGCAGTTAGAAGAACTTGCAAAAAGAACAAATGGTACAGCTATTTATCTTGATGCCGAAAAAATTGTTAATGATACCGATTTTGCACTTGGTTATTTGACTGACTGGCTGCAACTGAAAACTACATTATCTTCTGAATATAAAATTTTCTCAAAAACAGGTAAACCCGGATTTGGTGACCCGTCTGATAATATCAAACAAGGTAAAATTATTAAAAACAGGGAACCTGCCGATGTAACAATTCCTACTGATATTTTACAGTCTGCCAATGAAGGATATATTAAGTGTAGAGAATCATTAATGAAACAATGTTCAATTATTTAAAAAGTTATGAATAAAGTAGTTTTTATCACCATTTCGCTATTTCTGGTTTCATTTGTTATGAAATCTCAGACAATTTCAAATGCCGGTTTTGAAAGCTGGTCAAATCAATTTTTATATGAAGATCCGGATGGATATTCATCTTCAAACGCCTTAAGTATTGGAGCACTCGGTGAACCAAATGCGTTAAAAACATCAGATGCCTTTTCCGGCAGCTTTGCCGTTAATCTTGAAACTATTCCGACTGCTGAAAACCCTGTAAAGGGTGCAATTTATATCGGTCAGGTCGGTGAAGAAATGATATGGGGAGGTATTCCATTTACCGAAAGGGCAGATTCGGTTACGGGATATGTCAAATTTGATGTGATGCCTGGTGACACTGCTTATGTAGGCGTATTATTTAAAAAGCTGGGGCAACCTCTTGGTGTTTGCCTTGCAACTTTCATTGGGACACAGGATGAATATCAGTATTTTAGTCAACCGGTACAGTGGTTTATTCCGGTTGTAAGCCCCGATACAATCGCAGTTGCAATATTGTCTTCCGCATTATTTGGGGAGGCTGTTGTTGGTAGCAAACTGACGATTGACAACGTTTCGTTTGTTGGAACTACAACTCCTTTTCCAAATGGTGATTTTGAAAACTGGACTGAGTATTCTTCGGATGAAGCTGATAACTGGTTCTCGACAAATCTTTTTAGTAAACCTCTCGGCCTGACACCCGTAATTAAATCTTCGGATAGTTATGAGGGGAATTTTGCCGCTCAACTGGAAAGTATGTTGACATATTTTGACGATACATTGTCTGGAATTACAAATGGACACTATAGTTTTGACGGGCCGGTAGGAGGGATGCCTGTTGTTCAGATACCCGAAACGCTGTCTGGATTTTATAAATATACATCTGCTGAAAATGATGAAGCATCCGCAAATATCAGACTATTCAGGTATAACCCATCACTTGGGGAATCTGAACTTCTTGCTGAGGAATCATTAATCCTGACACCATCAGCTAATTATACCTCTTTTGATCTTAGTATTCAATATAGTGCATATCCGCCACCTGATACTGTTAATATTT
>JAOZOC010000737.1 GCA_029933495.1 Bacteroidales bacterium | reverse complement strand
CTGTGAGGGTCAACAACAGTTACGTTAAGGTCAGGCTTGTAAAACGGAAAGTCATTGTTTCCACCGTCCCACAGCACAACATCACAACCATCAGGATCATTCTCGGCAGCCCTGAGGATAGCCTCATAATCAACACCTGCATAAATTACGTTACCACGAACAACGTGCGGCTCGTATTCCTCAATCTCTTCGATGGTACATTTGTGTTTTGCAAGGTCTTCAACAGTTGCAAAGCGCTGAACCTTCTGCTCAACCAAATCGCCATAAGGCATCGGGTGACGAATAGCTACCACCTTCAGGCCTTTTTCCATCAGGTATTCAATTACTTTACGTGAGGTCTGGCTTTTTCCGCAACCTGTTCTGACAGCACCAACTGCAATAACCGGTTTCGTACTTTTAACCATTGTATCTTCCGGGCCTAACAGGATAAAGTTAGCACCGGCAGCGTTGACAATTGCACTGACGCCCATCACCCTTTCGTAAGGAACATCACTGTAAGAGAAAACGCAGTCATCCACGTTAAGCTCTTTTATCAACCTTGGTAAATCTTCTTCTGCGTAAATCGGGATACCGTCCGGGTATAAATCACCGGCAAGTTCAGCCGGGTATTTTCTTCCGTCGATATCGGGAATCTGGGCAGCCGTAAAGGCTACTACTTTGTAATCTTTGTTTCCACGATAATAAGTGTTAAAATTGTGGAAATCCCTTCCCGCAGCACCGATAATAATTACATTTTTGCTCATAATTATTACCTTTTTAAGTGTTAATAAATTTATTTAAAATGAAATTTTGAAAATTTCCCTGCAAAGGTATTATTTTAAAAATATCAGGCAAGATTAATGTTGAATTTTTTTTATCTTTATATCTTGAGGAGGAAAAAGAAGTAATTAATCGTTGGTAAAATATTAATTTATGAAAGATGAGAAGGTCAAAACAGTTACCGGATGGATTGCCTTCGGACTTTCGTTAATTATAGCCTCGGCCTGGGCTTTCCGGGGTGCAATAGAAAACTTCCACGAGGGCTGGTATTTTGACTCTTTCCTAATAAATGTCGGATTGATGCTAATTCAATATGCAAGTCCGATGCTGATATTTGTTTTGCTGACACTGTTGGCAATATGGAAACAGGGAAGCCGGTCTATGAGATTACCCCTGATAAAGAGACCCCGTTATGAAATCCCAATTCAATGGTTATCTACTGGTGGACATCAACGGAAGTTGACTCAACACAAGCTTACATCATTGTCTATGATGGCAAGGTCTGGCCAAAATTAAAAACAACGGGCCAGCATACAGGGGTTTTCGGGCGGTGAAGATAGTTCAGAACTGATATCTTACTCTGGATTCTCCAAATCAATAAACTCAGTTTCCAAAGGCGGCCACTGCAAACCCATATTTTGCAATGCTTCCAAAACAACCTTACTAACATAATACAACTTATGACTGTTTTTGTCAGCCGGAACAATATGCCACGGTACTTCATTACATCTGTTTATAATCTCCTCATAAACTTCCATATACCTGTCAAACTTTTTACGGGTTTCCCAGTCCCCGTCATTGTGTTTCCAGTATTTCTCAGGATTTACAAGTCTTTCGCGAAGTCTCCTTTCCTGCTCTTCTTTTGATACATTCAGGAAAAATTTCAGCACTGTTGTCTGATTATGTTTTAATAAACGTTCAAAATCATTTATCAGCCCGTATCTTTCATCAATCATCTCAGGTGTATAATACTCCTCAACCGAAGGAACGAGGATATCTTCATAATGCGAACGAATGAAAATCTGGACATTTCCTTTCCCGGGAGCGT
>JAOZOC010000736.1 GCA_029933495.1 Bacteroidales bacterium | reverse complement strand
CAGCAAAAGGATACGATTCACCGAAAAATTTAAATGTAATATTATCCTCTGTTTCATACCAGAACCAGTTTTCGCAGTTGTTTCCGCCACCGTTAAACACCCAAACTTCCTGGGTTGATGTTGCCGTACAGGGTTCGCCAATCGAATCGTAAGATGTTGTTGTAAGAGTTACCACAAACATATCACCCAAATTAGGATCGTACTGATGATCAATTTGCTGGCCTTCACCTGTTGTCCCGTCACCGAAATCCCAGACATATTCATCAGCAGGCATTGGGAATGTTTCCCCATAAAAAGTCATATTATTATTTGCCCCAGCCGAGTAGGAGAACCAATTCATACAGTCTCCACCAGGGTTTCCTCCAACCCATACTTCCTGCATTGAATATGCAGCGCAAGAATCACCTGAAACAGAATCGTAACTGACAGTGGTCAATGTGACATAGAAAACATCTCCAAGACTCGTATCAAAAGTGTGTTCAGTCTCTTGTCCGCTGCCTGTTTCTCCATCACCAAAATCCCACATATAAATGTCAGCCGGATAAGGGAATGACTCACCATAGAAGCTAAAGGTAATATTATCTTCTGAGTAGTACTGGAACCAGTTTTCGCAGTCACCACCGCCCCCATTAAATACCCAGACCTCCTGAGTTGAGGTTGCAGTACAGGGTTCGCCAATTGAGTCGTAGGATGTTGTCGCAAGAGTTACCACAAACATATCACCCAAGTTAGGATCATACTGATGATCAACTTGTTGTCCTTCTCCTGTTGTTCCGTCACCAAAATCCCAGAAATAATTGTCGGCAGGTAACGGGTAGGACTCTCCGAAAAAATTAAATGTCAATAAGTCATTTGATTCATACCAGAAAAAGTTTTGACAATCTCCCTGTGGAATGCTGTCTGTACAAATAGAAAAGTCGAATGTGAAAGTATTATTCCCGGATACAATAACCCCCTCCTGTACCTGAGGTTCATAATTACAATCCAGAACAATCGTCTGAACAAAACCAAAACCTGAAGTGAGTACAGAATCTACACTATAGTATCCCTGCTCATTTGTAAGTAACTGGTAGAAACCGCCTCCGCCAAGACTATCCCCTATCATAACCTGCACTTCATAATTCTGGATAGGATTTCCGGTTGCTTCATCTGAAACAACTCCGTTAACACTTACAATAGCATCTTGTGCATTGGCCATAAAGACAAGCACAATAAACATTAACGTAAAATTTAAAACTCTTTTCATCTTTAAAATTTTTTAATTTATCAATTTATTTATTTCTTTGTAGTGACTTTGATTGATGATATCAATTTTTTAAAGAACTTTACCTTAAGACTATATATTTTTGAAAGGTTGCCTGAGAGAGATGAAAAAATAAAATGCCGGCAATTGTATAATTGATAGTAATGTACGATTAATTATCTTATTTTATAAATTTTCTAAAAGCATTCAGCTTTTTATCTTTGGAAAAGACCGACAGCAGATAACTTCCTTTTGTAAGGTTGCTTGTATTGACAAACAATGTGTTTGTTCCTGATGTGACTGAAAACTTCCTTTCAATTACCTTCTGTCCTGTTATGGAATAGATGTATAATTCTACCGTTGAATTATTATCAGACTCAATATCAATTTTGAAATTATTCGTAACAGGATTGGGATAAATATCTCCTACTGATAATCCGGTATAAGTATATTCGGGGTAACCAACGGTATTTTCGCAATTTACAGTTAGCTCTATATCATTTAATATGTAATTTCCTTCGTTAAGTGAGATAGCTGCATCTTTGGCTGACAAACCGGATGCTTCA
>JAOZOC010000735.1 GCA_029933495.1 Bacteroidales bacterium | reverse complement strand
TTAGCAACTTTTTACGAAAGGGTTCGGAGTGCAGGGAATGAAATAGAATCTTTACCTGGTGTTGTTAGTTTTAACAGTCTACAGTCAGAATTTAGTTCTGTTATTTATGCTGCAAAACTAACTGCCGGCAATAAACAAGTTACAGCTGATATTTTTATGACGCTTTCTCGAAATAGAGAGAGTAATATTGTTACAAGAATCTATGATGGTGATATTGATAAAATTTCTAATATTTATTCCTTTAATTTAGTTGCATCTCCAAAATACAATAATTATCAGGTTGTTAGAATTGTTTTTCGAAATAAAAATGATTATACTACTTATTATCGGTTTATTTATGGTTTGTAATTATTAACTATTCACTTATGAAAAAAATATTTGTATATATTTTTCTTTTTGTATTACTCTCTTTGGTATTTCTTTATCTATTTAAAAAATATGAGAGCTATAAATTTTATAAATCAAAGGATTTTTACACATACCGATTGGGAATTAAGCAATATACAAGAATGTTTCAAAATGTATTTTTTAGAGATCCCAATGACCTTGAGGATTTTAGTAGTTTTTTGAATCATGATAGTGCATTTTTTAAAGATTTTCAATTAGATTTTAATAAACTTCCCCAAAGATTTACATCCATTGAATTTAAAAAATCGGGCAAATATTTAATCATTTCTAATAGCAAATTAAATAATAATATTCTACTAAAAACCATTCAATCACATAAAATATCTTTTGTTCGATACTTGTTGAAGAGAAACATATCTTTTGTGGATACAGTTTATTCAAATAACAAAAGTTTATGCAATATAGATGACTATTATTTTTATAAAAATGGATATTTAGATGATGACAAGCAAGTTTTTTTGGAATTTATAAGCCTTGTCAAGCTGTATAATAATAAAAATTTTAAAGTAACCCATATTAAACCTAAAGATACTTCAACAATATGGATGAAAGGCATATATAAACAAGAAAGATTATTTAATATTTCTCCGGTATGCGATAAATTCTCTCCTGCTTTTGACACATCAAAGGTATATGAAGATTTAAGAGAGTTGCTTAGCTCATCATATTTTTGTAAATATATTGATAGCGTTTATTTTCCTTTAGCAAATCGTATCCCCTCAAAAACCCATTAAAATTTGGTATTTTATTATTTTAGCCTACCACCTCGTGCAAGTCTTCCAGCCTAAGCCAGTGTGTAAGCGAGACTTGTACGATGCTTTTTATATGTCAAAAACATATTGTAATTCCGCTGTTTGGGATTTTAACGAAGGGTTTTGTGGGCTTGCCTAATTCCTTCTGGATTTGCAATCCTGCTTAAAAAATATTTTGTAAAAAATTTCCCCATCTAGTCCAAGTTTCCAAACACGGGTACATTTGACATCAGCATGTGAAATGCAAAAATTCATTACCTTTGTTCCTTTTTACAACTTTATTATGGCAAACCAACCGATA
The DNA here is from genome assembly GCA_029933495.1 of Bacteroidales bacterium. Classification (GTDB taxonomy): domain Bacteria; phylum Bacteroidota; class Bacteroidia; order Bacteroidales; family JAADJA01; genus JAADJA01. The sequence continues at coordinate 352 of JAOZOC010000735.1, read as the reverse complement.
GAAACAAAAGACAAGTGGATGGCAATTGTCAATCCGCATGCCGGGACTGGCAAGGGAGAGAAAGATTGGGGCGGGATTTACGATCTGTTGTATAAGTCAGATATTAAGTTTGAGGTTGTCTTTACCAAACACAGGGAACACGCAACTACTCTTACAAAAAAATTTATAAAGAAGGGTTTCCGCAAATTTATGGTTGTTGGTGGCGATGGTACTCTTAATGAGGTTGTAAACGGGATTTTTATCCAAAAGGATGTTCCTGTTGATGAGCTGTTGCTGGGAATGATTCCGGTGGGTACGGGAAATGACTGGTGCAGAACATTTGATATCCCATTTAACTATAAAAAGGCTGTTA
>JAOZOC010000734.1 GCA_029933495.1 Bacteroidales bacterium | reverse complement strand
GAAATCAGTTTGCCGGAAAACAGGGGAAGGTAGTAAAGTGCAAAGCCTGTTATCCTGCCAAAATTTCTGTCACTTCCAAGTACTTCGAGATACTGATTATAGGTAATGTTCACTCTGAGCCCTTTATCCGGCGAAAAAATGTTATCGAGATTTTCATATTCCCCTATAAGTCCCAGGCCGCTGTTTGTCATTTCAAACTCCTTTGTGTCAATCCAGGGAAGTTTACTGTTTTCAAAAGCATACACTTTTGTTTTTGTAAAGACATATTTGCCTCCAATTAGAAACCTTGTCTCCCTCATTCTAAAAATGGCCTGTTGTACAATCCCAAATGCCTTAATGGAAAAATCTGCCGGATGATTGTTCAAGAAATCACCACCTTTTCCATAATATTTCAGATTAACATCTGCATATCCGGCAGCACCCCTGTAACGTATATGGTCATCTTTCCAGAATCCAAAATACCCTGCTCCGGCAAACCAGGTCTTGTTTTCAGTATAGCCACCTCCGAATCCAACAACGTCCGGCATCCTGAATCTTCTGTCTCCTTTTTCCTTTTTCGGAATAAAGAAAGTGCCTGCAAGCACTGCCCCATAACCGACAGCCGGTTCGGTAATGGGAGATATAATGGGCAGAAATCCGTGAAGGTTATACAGATAATAACTCAGGTCAAAAGCTCTGTCAAGTGTATCAATAAAGGGTTTGTTCTGTTTCTCTTTTTCCTGGGCATACACAGAGGCAAAAGATAATAAAAGTAAAAAATAAAGAAGTATTCCTTTTGAATTCATTGTTTTAAATAATCTCCTTAATTATTACCCTGTGTTTGATTCAGATATGCTTTTTCTTCTTCCGGGGAAAGCCAGCCACCTCCAAGTGCTTTATAGAGCAATATGTATGAATTCAGAAGATTGAGCCGTGTGGATAATACATCCAACTGCGATGAGAACGATTGACGTTGCTGTTCAAGCACTTCAAGATATGTTGTTGCACCTTCATCATATCTGACATAAGATAAATTTTCGGATATAATTGCCGTTTCCGTTCTTGATTCCTGTGCAGTTAATTCCTCTTTGAAAGTGGATATATTTACCAAAGCATCTTCCACATCTTTGAAAGCCTGCTGTGTTGCTTTCTCGTAGTCAATCAATGCAGCTTTTGCATTTGCCTTTGCCATTTCAACCCGTCTCTTGTTTTTTCCAAATTGGAATAACGGGCTAAAAATTCCTGCTCCTGCCGACCAGGTAAGTCCAACCGCATTTAACGAGAGCAGATCGTTGCTCACCGCTCCGAAAAGTCCGGTAAGGCTAAGTGATGGCCATCTTAATGCCTCTGCAACACCAATCTGAGCAAGCTGTGCGTGATATATCTCTTCCGCCTGTTTAACATCAGGGCGTCGCTCAAGCAATTCGGAAGGCAATCCAACAGGAATGTCCAGCTCATATTTGTGTTTGTGGAAAGGTTCCCCGATATCTATTTTTTGTGGATTTTTACCAAGCAAGATACTTAATGCATTTTCGTTAAGTGCAATTGACCGTTTGTAAACAGGGACAACGGCAGCAGCAATGTCGCGCTGGATTTTTGCCTGATTATAATCCATTTGCGATATCATTCCTCCTTCGTACTTGTCGTTCATAATTACAAGACCGCTGTCTCTTGAAGCAAGCGTGTTTTGAGCAATATTTAACAGGTCGTAACTTGCAAGAATGTTGAAATATGTAGTTGCAACAGCCGAAACAAGTGATAGCTGAATGGTGCGTTGCGCATATTCGGTTGCAAGATATGAAGCAAGGGCAGTTTCGTTCATTCTGCGATATTT
>JAOZOC010000733.1 GCA_029933495.1 Bacteroidales bacterium | reverse complement strand
ACAGTAGCCTCGGCAGCAGGGAAATTGGGAAGTATAGATGCAAATACCGGTGATCCGCTTCTGGGCTGGGATACAGATCAATTTTTGACAAATATCTATGATGCCGTCCAAACAATGTTGGTTGTGCTAAATCAGGGAGGGCTGGGTGCCGGTGGGTTTAACTTTGATGCCAAATTAAGGAGAGGCTCCGTTGATTCTGAAGACCTTTTTTATGCACATATCGGTTCAATGGACACATTTGCAAGAGGATTGATAATAGCTGATAAGATCAGAGAAGATGGGAAGATTGATGAGCTTTTGAAAAACAGATATTCTTCCTACCATAGAGATATCGGATTAAAAATTACGAATGGTGAGGTGGGTTTTGAAGAGTTAGATGTCTGGGTAAAATCTAAAAGAGAGCCGGAATCAAATAGTGGTAAGCAGGAGTATCTTGAAAATTTGTTGAATCAGTATGTTGGTATGATATGACATTGTAGTATGAGAGAATTTTTACAAGAGAGGTTTATTACAAGCGTGGACTCTTGCTAATTGAGTGGCGTAATTAATAGGTTCGTGTTGTAAAAGGTGCAAAATGGCTAGCAAATATGTATTCTTAACGGGATATTAAAAAGCCCCATCCGCGTGTCGCCGGAACTTCACCATGCTCCGCCGAAGTTTCGCGAAGGATATGATGGAGGCACAAGGGGTGCAATGTTGGTAGCCATAAAAGCACAATATGACAGATAGATAATTAGAAAGATGAACTCCGTAGGCGTTCAATATTAGTAGCCACGGGCTTTAGCCCGTGGATGAAATATAAATAATAAATTGGTTTTGGCGGAATTTTTGCCCGAAGGAAGCAAAAATCGTGACAAAACCAAATAATCAGAATATCAATAAAATACAAAATAATAAAAATATGAATATAGTATCAATATCCCGAATCACAGCAATCTTAATTTCCATATTTATCTTTTGTTCTTTTCAGCCCGAAGATAATTCATTTAAAGAAACGGAAAGTGGTGTCCGGATTACTTATGATAGAGGCTATCTTGAAGTTAAAGTCTGGTCCGACAGGATTGTGGAGGTTATTTATTCTCCTAAAGATAAAATGTCAAAAAGTGAAAGTCTGATTGTCAACAAAGAGTTTATACCTGTCCCTTTTCAGGTAAACTCAAATGAAAATGATATTGAACTTATTACCGGCAAACTAAAAGTCATAATAAATAAGAAAAGCGGTCTTATCCAATTTTCTGACATGAAAGGAAAACAGATTTTAGCAGAGAAAAGCAGATATCTGAATAAAAGGTTTTATTGTGATGAACCTGTTTATCAGATTTCTCAAAAATGGCAATTAACACGAGACGAAGGTATCTTCGGACTTGGACAACATCAGGATGGTATTATGAATTATAGAAATAGTAAAGTTACTTTAGTGCAGACTAATACCGTGGCTGCAAATCCATTCCTGATTTCAACACGAAATTATGGTATCCTTTGGGACAATTATTCAAAAACAGTCTTTAAGGATAATGCTACCGGTGCTGAGTTCTGGTCGGAAATAGCGGATAGGATTGATTATTATTTTGTTTATGGTGATAATATGGATGATGTTATTGCAGGCTACAGGGAGCTTACCGGAACAGCCCCAATGTTTGGAAAGTGGGCTTTCGGATATTGGCAAAGTAAGGAGAGGTATGTTGATGCTGATGATTTACTGAGTGTAGTGAAAAGATACCGTTTAGAGGAAATACCAATCGACAACATTGTTCAGGACTGGTGTTACTGGGCTGATTATGATAAGGATGATGCAGGTCATACCTGGCAGAGTA
>JAOZOC010000732.1:1418-1815 GCA_029933495.1 Bacteroidales bacterium | reverse complement strand
ACGGTAGATGATCAATATTATATTGATAATTGGGGAAAGTCGGTAGCTGAAGGTGCTGAGCACGAAAGCGAAGAAGCACCAAATTATTCCAACTGGAAAGATGAAGGGCCGGATCCGGTTTGGCAAAAAAATAATGGCTGGCTCCAAAGCCCTAAAGCTTTAATACAGAATTTTGCAGGACAGAGTAGTCCCTATATGCCATCCGATTGTAATGGTACTGTCGGCCCAAACCATTTTATGCAGACTGTTAATACAACTTATGCAATATATAATAAATCGGGAACACAGGTAGTTGCACCTACTGCAATGAATACTTTGTTTTCCGGTGTAGCAGGTTCGGGTAATAATGATGGAGATCCTTTGAATAGTCATAAACTTGCTAAGGTGGGAGATGACG
>JAOZOC010000732.1:0-1408 GCA_029933495.1 Bacteroidales bacterium | reverse complement strand
TTGATGAGCAGGCTGATAAATGGGTAGCTGTTGAATTTTCGTTGGATAAATATATTCATGGAGGCACTTATGATTATATGTTAATTGCTGTTTCTCAAACAAATGACCCGACAGGTGCCTGGTGGCGCTGGTCATTTATTATGAACGGACTTCCGGATTATGAGAAAATGGGAATCTGGAACGATGGCTATTATATGGGTACAAATCTTGGCTCAACTTCTTCATCAGGAGATGACGTATATGTTTTTGAAAGAAATGTTATGATAGCAGGAGGTGCAAGTCCTAAACAGATACAGTTTCATAATCCAAACAGACCCAATAATGGTTTTCATTGTATTATGCCACTTGATGCAGACGGTGCAGCAGCACCTGCTAGTTCACCTGGACAATTCATTACTATTAATGATAATGCCTGGGGAGGGAGTGATGAACTTCGTATTTATGAATGTGCAGTTGACTGGGTAACACCCACAAATTCAACTTTTTCAATGACCCAGCAAATTCCTGTTTCTTCTTTTGATTCACAGTTTAATGCCTGGGGTGTCGGAGATATTGCCCAACAGGGAACCTCACAGGAGGTGTCTGCCCAAAATTATACATTAATGACACGAGGGCAATACAAAAACTGGGGAACTTCCCAGACTATTGTCTGTGTACATACTGTGGATGTTGACGGGACAAATCATGCCGGACAGAGATGGTATGAACTGGAGAAGACTTCACAAGCAGATCCTACCTGGTCCATAAAGCAAGAAGGAACTTATGCTCCGGACGGACATAGTCGTTTTAATGGAAGTATTGCAATTAATGACAATCACGATATTGCACTGGGATATAATATTTCAAGTTCATCAATGAGCCCGAATATACGATACTGTGGACAATCAGCTGGTGCACCTTCTGGTATCCTTAATGTTGCTGAAAGTAGTAATATGGCATCTTCAACCCAATCGCAAACTTCTTCTCACCGATGGGGTGATTATTCATTAATGACGGTTGACCCAAATGATGGAACTACATTTTGGTACACAAATGAATACTATAATAGTGGTAAAAAGACAAGAATCTTTTCATTTACAATAGATGTTCCTGTTTTAACTGCAAATTTTTCAGGTACACCAACTTCTGTTAATTTAGGAAACAGTGTGACTTTTACAGATGCTTCTTATGGCCCAAACACTATTACTTCCTGGAACTGGAGTTTCCCCGGCGGGACACCCTCAAGTTACAGCGGGCAAAATCCACCTCCAATTACCTATAATTCCGTTGGTACCTATGATGTAACCCTGACTGTGGGTGACGGCTCAACTACGGATGTGGAAACAAAGACCGGTTATATTAGTGTGTTTGATTGTTACTCTGTATCATTACCCTGGACAGAAGACTTTGAATCCGTTGGTTCAAATAA
>JAOZOC010000167.1 GCA_029933495.1 Bacteroidales bacterium | reverse complement strand
GATATATCGGCTGCCTCCAGTTCTACAGGTGTGCCCGGACAGATAAACTGGATACAGCTTCTCAAAGTGGAGCAGGAAAATAAAATGGAAAACATTACGGTTATTCTTGCTCAGACTGATTATGATTTTGTTAAAACATTCGGACTTGAAGTGATTAATGGTCGTGATTTTGACAAAAATATGGGAACCGACGCAAATGAAGCCGTAATAATTAATGAAACAGCAGCAGGAAGATTCGGTTGGGGAGATGATGCTATTGGGAAAAAGATACATTTCGGCTTTAACCGTGATGGTACAGGAGGAAGGATGCTCAAAGTAATTGGGATTGTTAAAGATTTTAACTTCAAGTCATTACATAATGAAATTGAGCCTATTATCTTTTTCTTAAGAGATGATCCCGGGTATTTTCTTACTTGCCGCATCAGCCCGAAAAATCAAAAAGAGACTCTTGCTTTTATCGAACAAAAATGGAATGAATTTAACCCTAAAAGTCCTTTTAGCTATACATTTATGGCAAACAGTATGGATGAGATGTACAAAGCTGATATGAAGATTGGTACAATAATTAAAATAACATCAATATTGATAATATTTATCGCATTACTCGGCCTTCTTGGCCTTTCATCATTTATTGCAGAGCAGAGAACCAAAGAGATCGGTGTCAGGAAAGTACTGGGAGCTTCGGTTGGCAATATCCTTTTGATGCTGTATAAAGAGTTTGCATTACTCATTTTCATTGCTTTTATCATCGCCGTTCCAATAGCCTGGTGGCGACTTGATATCTGGCTGAATATGAACTTTATATATCACATTTCTCTTTCCTGGGTGTCGTTTTTACTTGCCGGCATAATTGCTTTTCTGGTTGGTATGCTTTCAATTAGTTACTATATCGTGAAAGCAGCAACTAATGATCCGGTAGTTTCCATTAAATATGAATAATAGTTTATCTTTGCACCGCTTTTAAATATTTTAATTATATAAAAAATGAGTGACTTTTTAGATAAAACTTTTTATGGCAATACGTCAGGAGCCTGGTTAATCTCACTAGCAATAGTAATCGGGGCAGTCATTGTTGGCAAAATACTGTTTTGGTTTATTAATAAGATTGTTAAAAAAGTTGCTGCAAAATCCAAATCAAGAATTGATGATATCATAGTTGATATGGTGGAAGAACCCTCGGTTGTTCTTCTTGTTCTGTTTGGAATATGGATGGCATTTAAAAGACTGACTTTCCCTGAAAGTACAGAAGACCTGTTTGTAAAAGGATTCTATTTTGTTGTTATAGTAACCGTTACCTGGCTGATAGCACGACTACTTGATGCCTTGATATCGGAGTATCTGGAGCCACTAACCAAAAAAAGTGAAAGCGATCTTGATGACCAGTTGCTTCCAATTTTCAGGAAAGCAATGAGAAGTATCGTTTGGATTTTAGGTGTGATAATAGCACTCGACAATACAGGCTTTGATGTTGGAGCCGTTTTGGCAGGTCTGGGAATTGGAGGTTTGGCTCTTGCGATGGCTGCTAAAGATCTTGTATCTAATGTGTTTGGAGGAATTACAATTTTTACAGATAAACCCTTTATAATAAAGGACCGGATAAAAATCGGAGGATTCGACGGAACCGTTGAGGAGATTGGCATACGCTCAACAAAAATACGAACTCTGGAAGGAAGGGTTGTTACCGTTCCCAATGCTAAATTTACCGACAGTATGGTTGAGAATGTTACTCTTGAGCCTTCAAGAAAGGTTGTTCTTAATCTCGGGCTTGTGTATGATACAAAACCTGATGAGATGCAGCTTGCAATGGATACTCTCAGGGATATTGTCTCAAGTCATAAAAGCACAGAGGAAACTATACATCTTGCTTTTAACAATTTCGGGGATTCCTCACTCGGTATCTTGCTGATCTATTATATAATTAAAGGTGAAGATATTCTGAAAACACAGACCGATATTAATCTTGAAATTATCAGCCGTTTTGCAAAGAATAATCTGGAATTTGCATATCCGACACAGACTATTCTGACGCAGCAGATTAATTAAAACAAATGATTGAATGAATAAATGCTTGAATGAATGAATTGAAATCCCGACACTAGGGAGTGAATGGTTAATTAAAGTAAAACAGACAGAAGGAAATTCGCTGATAATGGGCCTTATTTTGATTTTCAACTAATTATACCTCTTTATATCTGAAACAACTAACCAAATGGTCGTTCACCATTCCGGCAGCCTGCATAAAGGCGTAGCAAATTGTGGTTCCGACAAATTTGAATCCCCGCTTTTTCATATCACTACTCATTGCATCCGATTCGGGAGTACTCGCAGGAATATCCTCTGTCTTTTCCCAACTGTTAATTATGGGTTTATTGTTGACAAATTGCCAGATATACTTATCAAAACTGCCATATTCTTTTTGAATATCAAGGAATAATTTTGCATTATTGATTGCTGCCCTGATTTTTAGCTGATTTCTTACTATTCCTTTATCCTGCAACAGGCTTTTAACTTTACTTTCGTCGTAATGTGCAATCTTTTTCGCATCAAATCCATCAAAAGCTTTTCTGAAATTTTCGCGTTTGGCAAGTATTGTTGACCAGCTCAAACCCGCCTGAAAAGTATCCAGAACCAGAAATTCAAATAATTTATCATCATCATGAAGAGGTACACCCCACTCAGTGTCGTGGTAATGATTTTCGAGAAGTTTATTTTTTGTCCAATCGCAGCGTGTTTTTTCCATAACGAAATCCCAATTAGTTATCCCCGATACTTATTGCACCTGTGTTGTCAACTGACAATACCATACCTTTCGTACAATCATTGCCATCATAGGCAACGACAGGCAAAGCAGTGCCTTTTATGTATAGCATATCGGTTTTCCTAATAGAGTTCAGCTTATTGAATATGGCATCCTTGTCGTCTGTTATACGTATTTCCATAAAAAGTCCTGTACGGATATCCTCAAGATAAAACAACTCCTTGTTATAAAACTCCTGCATAAGTGAGTCGTTCTCCACACCTTTGGCGTAACCCTTAACTAAAGCCGGTTTGTTTTCCCAGTCCAAAGTTTCATCGCAGGAGCCCATGCAATATCTGGTAATATCTGAGACAGTAAAATACTCCTGATCCAGTACTAACATATCCTCTCCCTTATTGCAGGATTGTCCAAATAACAGCAAGGTCAGAATCAGAGTTTTACTAATATTTCTCAGGTAATTCATTCTTCTTTTGTTTAATAACTATTCCTATTCCAAAGCTTGTCAGGCTGACATTTCTATAATAATTCAGATGTGTAAAGTCTTTATCCTCACCAAGTAATATATAATCATATCTTCCGTAAAAGTAAAAGTCAGTTCTGATTTGTGTTTTCCACAACAATTTTAGTTCGGGACATAAATTGACCCCTGACTGGGTTACCGCATAACCATATTCATTATTTTTGATATTTAAAAAAGAGTAGCCCACCGATAACAATGGGACAACACGGAAGCTTTTTCCCGCTTTTAAACTGTAATGCAGACTCAGTTTTGGTTTATAGATTATCGTTTTCGATTGAGAACCATCCAGTTTAAGAAATTGTACTCCAAAAGAACCTCCTGCAAACAAACCACCGACAAGTTTAGTTTGATAACCTGCTTCAATATCAGCAGAGCCGTTATACAGATTAAAAAAACCGGGATAGGTTTGGGTAAGTCCAATATCTATCGTCCAGGTGCTTTCACGCTGCGAAAAACCGGATAACGACAAAAATAGCAATGAAATAAATAATATTTTATGTGTTAATCTCATTTTATATTGTACATCCAAAAACTCAAAATTATTCTTTTCATCAACATAACCAAATTATTATCCCCAGAGTCTCTTCCCTCTCCTTGAGGAGAGGGTTGGGGTGAGGTGATTATACAAAAACAATACAAATATAGCTCATTCTTCTTTATTAGAACAACTTTCCAATTCTTAACCTGTCAGGTTCAACAATTCCCTTTTCAGTGATAATCCCTTTGATATATTTTGCAGGTGTTACATCAAAAGCAGGATTCAAAGCCTCTGACCCCGGATTACAAACCAAAATTTCTCTTATCTCACCAGATTTGTCAAGACCTTTTTGATATATGACTTCGCTTTCATCCCTTTGCTCTATCTCAATATCTTTTCCGGTTTTACAGTTCATATCGAAAGTTGAAAGGGGAGCAGCAACATAAAAAGGCACACCATACTCTTTAGCAACAATTGCTTTTTCAAGAGTTCCTATCTTATTTGCAACATCGCCATTGGCAGCAACACGGTCGGCACCAACAATGATTATATCTATTTTGCCTTGCGACATATAATAAGCTCCTGCGTTATCCGGGATAATAGCGTGCGGAATAATTTCATTTTTTAGCTCCCAGGCTGTCAACCTTGCCCCCTGACTTCTCGGTCGGGTTTCGTCAACGTAAACAAAGATGTTTTTTCCTTGTTCTTTCGCAACATAAACCGGGGCAAGTGCGCTGCCCCAATCTACAAAACCAAGCCAGCCGGCATTACAATGTGTCTCAATCTGAAAACCATCTTCAATCAATTCATTGCCATATTCACCAATTAATCTTGCCTCAGCAATATTTTCATCGGCCATTAATTGAGCCTCTTTAATGGCATTTTCAACAGAATGCTTTCCCGCCTCAAAAACGCGGTCAACAGCATAAAAAAGATTTCGTGCAGTGGGGCGGGTATCCTCTATCTCTTTTTTCGCTTTTAATACAAAATTTTCAAATCCAATTTTTGGCGCTTCCAAAAATGCCTGTACCATAGCAAACCCTGCAGTTACACCAATTGCCCCAGCCCCGCGTGTTATCATTGTTCTGATTGCAACACAACTCTCTTTACAGGTTTTTGCCATAAAAATTTTGAATTCAAAAGGTAGCAAAGTCTGATCAATCATAAATACCGATGAACCTTCCATCCAAACCGTACGGTAATGTTTTCCGTTTACTTTCATATTTATTAAATCCAAATTTCACAAACAGAAAACAAAATTAATATTCTTATGCAACCTCAGGCATTTTGTTTAATCTATTTCAAAATCATCTTTTTGAATATCCGGTGTTTGTTTTTCAGGTTTTAAAGATAAAAGCAAAAACCGAATCATTGTAAGACGGATCATTAAGTATTATCATCTCGTAGTTTGCAACGGCTTCATCAAATTTACCTTGTTCGCGTTTGCAAAGACTGAACTCATTGCCAATAACAGCATAAATAAAATTGTACTTGCATTTTTCATAATAATTAAGTTTTAATGGGTTAATATAATTTTTTGGGGATTAATATGACTTTTAGATTTTACAATGTAAATCCCCGGTTCACATTTTATTCCTTTAAAATTTATTCCATCCCAAACTATTTTGTTTTTGAATGATGATATCTTTTTTACAACTTTTCCATTCATATCATAAATCAATACTTCATTTTTATCAGTTACACCCTTATTTGAAAAAGTAAAGGTTATCTTGTCATTAAAAGGGTTGGGATAACAAGACATCCCTAATTCATTAGATTGCAATTCTGAACCTGTGTCGGTTATCTTAGAAACATAAACATAATTATCCCTTAAGAAAGAGCTGGTATCAAAACCGTCATAAGTTGTTAATTTAACCGAATACCATCCTGTGTCAGTATAAGTATAAACCGGATTTTCTTCGTAAGAATCTACTAATCCATCATTATTGAAATCCCATTCATAAGTATTTATATCCCCGATAGAATAATTGTAAAACTGTACATTTAACGGCATATCTCCGGTAACATAATATATACTGTCAACAGACTTAATGTCAAAAGTACCCGGTGCATCTTCTTCTGTTTTAGCAGAAAATTGGGTTAATAGAGGTTCCTGTCCCTGAGAAAACGGATGGAACACTTCATAGGTAATACCATAATCGGTTGAGTGAAGTATGTATATATGAGCCCTGTGCTCCGGTAAATATGTGAATTGATAAAGTGTATAAATTTCACCCTCGGTTCTCCCTCCTACCATATCATCTATCGAAATACTGGTTTTGTTATATTTGTTGGTTTCGCACCAAGTTGCCCCATAATCCTGTGATATCAGTAAACGGCCATCGAAACCACTCAGGAAGAATAGTTCGCCAGGATATATTCCCCTTGTTAATCTTCTTATACTGCTAAAAGTAGATTCTTCACAGAATGAATTCAGTAATTCCAAATTTTCAAAATTATCAATTGATTTTAATAAAAAAAGTGAATCATATACATCAAACTTTTGTATTAAAACATAACCAATACCGGGCTCATTGTCAATTTCCACATCTATCTTATTTCCAAAAAAGCCATTATAATTGTGATTAAAAAAGTTCACTCCGTAGTCTTCACTATGTTTAGAAAAGCTTGAATATATTTGTCCTTCAATAATTCCACTATTAATTTGAAGTTTTATTCCTGAATTTCTATATTGCCATGTTCCCTGGTTTCCAAAATTGTAAGAAATATATAAAGCTTCTGATATTTTTGCATAATAAATAACACCAGGAGTTTTATCGGCAGTGATTGTCAGAATTGGTGAAATGGAATCAACACAAACGGCGGTTTTGCCAAAATCAGCTGAATGATATAAGCCATACGATGTAGAGGTTGGCCCCATAAAATATATTTCGCCCGTTACCGGCCCTCTGGTTATCCACCAGTCAGAGAATAGTTGAACTGAAAATAAAGTTAATAATGAAAACAGTAAAATCTTTTTCATACGAAACGGTTTTAAAACAGAGTAACAAACTTACATAAAAAGTTTGCATTTTAAACACATACAAATAAAAATCTGAAAGATTTATAGAGGAAATATATGAAAATTTCTTTTACTCGTTCATATTACTGTGTGCACAATCGTCTGACCACTGCCACTGCGCTTGCCCAACAATGATCTGACGAATTGGCCGGGACAATAACCTTATTTCTTTGTCACTTTAAATATTCTTGAATTATTTCCGGCAATTATCTTCAAAATATAAACTCCAACTTTCAACTCCTCCATATTAATTTCATTTTTCTGTCCGGTTAACTCTTTAGTGAATAGAAGCTTTCCGTTGATATCAAAAACTGCAACGTAAACTTCCTGTTGCGATTTTTTATTTAATGTAAGATACAATTTATCTGAAACCGGATTC
>JAOZOC010000166.1 GCA_029933495.1 Bacteroidales bacterium | reverse complement strand
CAAAGAGTTGTTAGAAATTTACCAAAATAACTTTAATAAACACTTAGTTCAATTTGAATTATTAAAAGAGTATAACCCAAAAGAACTTATTCTTACAACATACCAAAAAGAAGTATAATACTAAGAGCTTTCTATCTCAGAATAACTTTCTTATTGTAATTCATCTTTTCTGTTTGAACCTGAATAATATAATAACCTGCCTTACTATTCAGAATTATCTTTTCAAGGTCAGTGAATACCAAATCTTGCTGCCATACAATCTGCCCTGAAAGGTTTAATACTGTCACATTAGCATTTATTAGTTCATTTGAATTATTTCTAATAAAAACATCGTTTCCATAAGAATAGATACTCAGATCAGATATTTCATTCATTTCATCTTTACCCAGTGAACCAAAAAAATGAAGTACAAACCTTTGAGGTTCATCAATTGGGTTTGCAGTAAACATATAGTTATCCTGCTCAGAAAGATTTATAATTACATTTTCCTGTAAGTCTTCAAGATAAGCATCAACACCATCAGAAAAACTATCCAGATCAAATGCAGTTATAGTATATTCTGATTCAGCACCAACTTCGAACCCAAGGGGAAGGGTAACTTCATTATCAAATCCTGGAAGTACATTTATTGAAAGAATATCATCTCCAACTATAGAATAAAGTTGAGGTGCTTCGACAATCCCTTTCAGTTTATATGCATCAAACTGACTGTCAAAACCCTGTGTTGCATTTTCATTAAAATTTATAAATGTTTCATCTTTAAATCCATTGCCATAAACCGTTAATTTTAACAGATTCTGAACCTCAGATTCTTTATATGGAGATGCACCATGAACTCTTGCACTGTTTCCAACCTTAAGCAGTGGTGAAAAGTCAGTAGCTTTGACAAAAAATGCCTGCATTGCAGGAATAACACCATCTGTTATACTACCTGTTGATCCATTCCACGAAAGGTATTGTGATCCGTCATATACATAGATTGAAGCATCAAATTTATTTTTTCCAACCCAACCGCTGTTATCCCAGTCAATGGCAGAAGGGAATGGATTTCCAACAAGATTCCATCCCTCTTTTCCGTCAATATTCCCGTTTCCATCCTGATCTGTTGCTGTTGTCGTAAGTTCTATTGTTCCATCATTTGGTCTGCCCTCAGTGAAGCTAACAGTCTTGCTCCCCGGATTTGCAGAGTAAGACCACACTTTATATCCTGTTCCGGGAATTAATGATACAGACTCATCGGTAATATTTACCCATCCGGCAGTTGTAACTCCAGTTGCATTTGTATCATATATTGATTCATCAAAAGAGTAGAGGTACATATCCATAAAAATACCGGCTGTATCCTCAGATAACGGTGATGACAGGTAATGCCACCTGCCTGCGGAAATATAATCCTGAATTGTGGATGAATTCCTTACTGAGAAAATCCCGTAATTAACAAGAGACGGAATATCACCCGAAGTATTAGCCTGCATTTCAAAATCACCAAATACATTAAAAGTCCCAGTAGATTCGATTGTTATTTCAGCACCAGCGTCCATCGTTAAATCCCGACACTTATTAGTAGCGGTTATATCAGGGAAATTAGTGGCAGAGCCTGGAATTTCAATATCCATCATATAGCATGGCACTCCTCCTCCATTCCAGTTACTTCCTGTATCCCAGTCGGAATCAGTCGTACCTGTCCAGGTATCGCTTGTTGTTGAAACTATATTATGACTTGCATCAAGCCAGGGGTTATAATCAACTATAGCATTTGTCGAACCATCTAAAACATCAATAATTGAATCACCGATCTTTCCACAATCATCTGTTCCCCAATAAACGTAGTTTGCATTGACATCACTTTGAGGTGTTGAGCCTGTAAAATTATTATGAAGACGGACATTAACACCCCCGTTATTATAGACATCATTCCATTCCGAAGGCGAAGACCCGAAATCAGGTACACCGTTACTTGCCAGCAACAATCCGACCTTATTATTTGTAATAACACAATTTCTGATTGTCGGAAAAGCATCAGCATGAACATATAATCCTGAAGTATCACTATGTTGAATAGTCAGGTGAGATAATGTCAGATAGTCCGCAGGGAAATTGGCTAAGCTCATTGCGCCTGCATACGAAGCCCGGTAAGTAGTTCCCTGCCATCTGCTCCCCCCATACAACACATCACAATAAGTCAATGAACTGCCCTGTGGAATATCCCATATTGCAAAACAACCCCAGTGACCAGAAGATGGATCAATTGATGTAAAAGTTATATGATTGGCAGCAGTTCCATTAGCCTGAATTATTCCATAAACAAAAAACTGAACACTATGTCCATTAAAAAACTTAAAAACACACCCCGGTTCAATAGTTATTGTGTAGGAGGAATCAATTATTACTGTTTTCTCAATTATGAAAGGATAACCTGTATTATGCCAGGTTCCTGACAAAGTTATACGTCCGCCCCCCATATATATTGCATTTGTACCATTATTTGCAAAATTCATAGTTCCTGAAATAAGGCTACAGGTGTTTGGATCAAAAGTGTATATTGGATAATCTGTACAGTTTGTAATTTTACAATCAGAAATTATAGCCAACTGATCTTGTTTCTGGTTTGAACCTATATCAATGCCCGAATTAGCACTTTCAGTGATAAAACAATTTGATATTACGGGAGCATCAATTGAATTAATAATTTGTATTGCAGCATAAAGTCCTCCACCATATTCAATTCTGCAGTAATTTAAAATTGTACCAGTCTGACTGCCATTAAATTGAATAAGCTTCCAATCACCTGCAGCAGGATTTGCCTGGTTTGATGTAAAAACAATTGAATCTGTTTGTGTCCCATTTGCTATTAATATACCATTAGTAATGATTTTTTGACTTCCACTAAATTTAACAATACATCCAGCTTCAATTGTCAGAGTCGTATCTGTTGCAACTGTAACATCCCCGGTAATTATGTGGGGATTGTCTACTTTATACCAGGTTTCCGTACTGACGGAGCCACTATGGTCAAGAGCAAAAGACCAAATACTGAAAAACAACAGACCTAAAAATATAACTAATCTCTTCATTTTGATAATATTAGATATTAAACAATAAACACTTATTTCAGTTTATTTTTTGGCTGGAGAGTGCAAACTTAACAAATGATTCGGATTTAACAAATTTTATTGCCATTTTTTTTCAAAAAACAAGATAATAACACTTTGGCCTGAAATATGTTTACTTTTGGCAAAACAAAAAATCACCAACTATGAAAAAGATATCATTAAGTTTATTCGCATTGGTCTGCTTGTTAAGCTTTTCAAATGCTCAAAAAATTGCATACTTCGAAATGGATTCAATCCTTAGTAAAATGTCTGAAGTAAAAACGGCAAATGAAGAAATAGATGCAAAAGCAAAAGAGTGGCAACAGCTTGTGGATAATAGATTTAGACAGCTTGACGAAATGTATCAGGATTACATCAGCAATCAGGATAACTATTCAGGAGAGATGAAGAAGCTGAAGCAGGATGAAATAATTAATACGGAAAAGGGAGCCAAAATGTTCAGAGATTCAATTTTCGGTGGCGACGGTGAAATGACAAAATTACAGGCTGCAAAATTCCAATCTATTTACGATACTATATTTGCAATGGCAAAACGAATCGGGATTAGTAACGGGTATGATTACATCATTGAAAATACTTCTAATTCGCAATGGATTTACATTAATCCTAAGTATAACATTACGGGCTTAATAAAAAAAGAACTTGGTCTTAAAGAGGAAGAATAAAAAGCAAAGGGCGGATTTTAAAATCCGCCCTTTATCTTTTAATAAAAACTATTTGCTCTTATCGGGATAGTCAGGAACCTCAGGCCACTCGTCAGGATAGCTCTTCAACTCCTCAAGAATTACTTCTATTGCCTTATTCAATTGTTGATCATCACCTGCATATTCCTTTGCAGGGTCGTTTTCAATAACAATATCCGGGTCAATTCCATGTCCTTCAATAATAAACTTCTTCCCGTCAGTGTCGAAAGGAGCAAATTCCGGCTTACGCAATTGGCCACCATCAATAAAGGGTAGTGAGCCACGAATCCCAACAACTCCTCCCCAGGAACGAGTTCCGATTATTTTACCAAGTCCAAGCTTACGAAACTGATAAGGGAACAGGTCTCCATCAGAAGCAGAATAATTATCAATCAATAGCACTTTGGGTCCTAACACCATACCACCTGGCTTTGTCGTTGGTGATCCGTTACGGGCTATTGTAAACATTGCCAATTCACGGTTTAACCTTTCAATAATCATTGGCGAAACATTTCCTCCTCCATTTCCGCGATCATCAATTATTAACGCTTTTTTTATCAATTGTGGATAATAATGCTTCACAAATTCATTCAGCCCATCAGCTCCCATATCCGGAATATGAATATAACCTACTTTGCCATCAGTAGCTTCATTTACTTTTCTTATATTGTCCTGAACCCAGTTATAATAGTACAGTCCACTTTCATCAGCAACAGGAGTTATCAGGACTTTCCGGCTTCCATCCATACTTGCAGAACCGTTTATCGTAAGCTCAACCTCATTCCCGGCAAGTCCAAGCAACGAACGATATATGTCAGTCATATTATTAGTAGGTTTTCCGTTAACAGCAAGAATAAAATCACCTTGTTTAACATCTGCCCCGACCTCAGTCAGTGGCGATCTTACTTTTCTTGTCCAGTTTTCGCCTTTCAATATAGAATCTATGCGGTAATACCCTGACTCATCCCTGCTAAGTTCAGCTCCTAGAAGGCCTGTTTTTATTCTTTTAGGCGAAGGCTTATCCCCCCCACTAATATATGCGTGCCCGATACTTAATTCGCCTATCATCTCCCCAATAATATAATTCAGGTCATTTCTATTGTCAACATAAGGGACAAGCGGTTGATATTTATCGTGAACTGCATTCCAGTCTAATCCGTGCATATCAGGATCATAAAAGAAATCCCGCATCTGGCGCCAGGCTTCATTATATATCTGATCCCATTCCTCTTTAAGATCAACCCAAATTTTCATATTTGAGAGATCGACATAATCCGACAAATTAATCTTTCCGCCTGGAAGATCAATGACCGAATACTTTCCTCCTGAACTGACTAACATTTTCTTATGATTGGCCGAAACAATAAAGCTTCCATAGTTTCCAAGCTCTGTTGCTTTCTGCTTTTTCAGATTATAAACCATCATCTTTGTACCGGAAGAGCCGCTGTGGTATGAAGCATAATATACCTTATTCCCAATCGGGTTTATATTCCAGTAAGAGCCGGCTTGTCCGGGAAGTACAATTATCCGGTCAACAATGCCATCAAAATCAATGTCAATATTTTTTGAATCTGCTTTCTTGTCATCACCTTTTTCCTTTTTACTTTTCTCATCCTTTTTACCTCCGGCAGGCTTATCCTCCTTTATTTCAACCTCATCATTTTCAGGAGCAAACGGATTCTTAACATCCTTTCTCAATGTTACAAAATAGATCTTATTCATATCCCTATAAGCATGGTTCCACTCGGTCCAGCTGTAAATAGGATTAAAATCGCGCGAAGATGTAAAAAAGAGGTAGTTACCATCAGTATCAAATACAGGACCAGACGAACTATACCAAACGTCGGTTACTGCATTCTTTTCTTTTGTTTCAACATTATAAATCCATATCCTTGACATTCCACCTCTCTGAGGTTTTGAATATGCAATCCATCTGCTGTCAGGCGACCAGGAATAATCCCTAAACTCTCCGTCAGATGTCTGCTCTACATCAACAATTTCTTTTGAGTCAATATTGACATACCTTAATCTCTGTTTTTTATCCGACCATAACAGCTTCTTACTGTCAGGTGACCATATTGCACTGTATTTATAAGTATCGCCACCCTTTGTAAGTTGAATACCTTCTTCGCTACCGTCCTGCTTCATAATACAAATTTCATTTTCACCTGTTTTATCCGAAATAAAAGAGATGTACTTTCCATCAGGCGACCATTCAACATCTCTTTCGTGGATGCCCGATGTTTCTGTCATATTTCTGGTTATGCCCTCTTTTGCAGGCAGTGACCATACATCACCGCGAGCACCGAAGGTTACTCTCTTGCCATCAGGAGACACAGCATAGCTGTTTATAAACTTACTTGCATCCTTGTAGGATGTGCGCTCAACAAGGACATCATCGGCAATCTCAACATCAATTTTCTTTGCTTTCTGTGAAGCAATATCAAAATTATAGAGATAACCGCCGTTTTCATAAATAATTGATTTATTACCAAGCGAAGGAAATTTAATATCATATTCAGTATAATTGGTAACCTTACTGGTCTCACCAGATTTCACATTATAAACAAACAAATTCATTATCCTGTCACGGTCGGAAAGGAAATAAATCTCATCACCAAACCACATCGGGAAGATATCCTGCGCTGTATTATTTGTAATATTCTTTGTCTCTTTTGTTTCAAAATCATAAATCCTGATGTCATCGGCCATTCCTCCCTTATAATATTTCCAGGTACGGAATTCACGGAATACCTGGTTATAAGCCAGCTTTTTGCCATCGGGAGAATAGGTGCAAAAACCGCCGGAAGGTAACGGCAACTCATCAGATAAGCCACCGCCTGTATGAGCAACAAACAGTTGTCCTTTAAAAGAGTTGAAAGACTGTTTCCGCGAACGGTAAACGATATTTTCATTATCTTTCCAGGTCATTACAATATTATTCGGCCCCATTCTGTCAGAGATATCATCACGACCGAGAGTTGCTGTATATGTCAATCTTTTGGGGCTTCCACCCTCAGCCGGGATAAGGAACACTTCCGTATTTCCGTCATACTGACCTGTAAATGCAATATTTTTCCCGTCGGGAGAGAATCGGGCAAACATTTCGTATCCAACCCCTGTTGTTAATTTCCGGGCTACACCCCCCACCTTATCAACGGTATAAAGGTCGCCTGCAAAAGTAAATACTACCTGATTGTCATAAATTGCCGGAAACCTGAGCAAACGGGCCTCCTGTTGCGAAAATGCTACTTGCATAAAAACAATAGCAGCAATAGTTAAAAGTAATTTTTTCATAAAACCTGATGTTTAAGTTGACTAATTATATTTTAAGACAATTCTTTTCTCAAAATGTATGCCTGCAAAGATAAAATATTACT
>JAOZOC010000165.1:2759-7189 GCA_029933495.1 Bacteroidales bacterium | reverse complement strand
TTCAATGTTCATTGAACAATATTCAAGTGTGGTTTCACCTCAACCATTTGGGAATTCAGCACACATGCCGGTTATCTAATTTTTGCCACAAAGACACCAAAGCACAAAGGTTCACTAAGTTTTTTGTATTTCTTAGTGTCTTAGCTCCGAAAGTTTTTGGGGACGTGGCTAAATGAACTGAAAGACAGAAAAACTGATATCATAACGAAAATTTTCGGGCTGGTCAGGCAGGAATCCCGAATAGCTCAGAGAAGAAGTCAAAACTTCTGAGAAGTTCAGACTACATTAAATAATTTTGTTTATTTTTGACCGGTCGTTCAGTCAATAAAATAATTAATAATTTAGTTTAATTGATTTATGTCTCCGAGAACAGCAGAGCAATTTGATAATATTAGGTAAAGGAAAAAGCGCATAATTATGGATGTCGCTCTGAAAGTAATTTCAGAAAAGGGTTATCACGGGACTTCAATAGCTGCCATTGCTAAAGAATCGGGAGTGTCGAAAGGACTGATGCACAACTATTTCAGTAGTAAGGAGGAATTACTTGTCGGGATTATGAAAGAGGGGTACAGCAGAATTTTTGAAAAGTTTGTTATTGATAAAAACCTGACTCCGGAAGAAAATGTGATGCAATTGATTTCGGTGACATTTGATGTTATGGATGAGATGAAAGAGACAATCCGTATCTATTTTTCAATTATGATGGAAACGGAAGTTTTTAATCTGGTCAAAGAGTTACTAAATGAATTATCAGAGCCTTTTATGGAGGATTTTGCAAAGCTGATGGCTGGGCTGGGTTTTGAGAATCCGATGGATGAAGCCTTTTTCCTGCGTTTTATTCTTGACGGCATAAGCATTAACTATCTGATGTTCCCTGAAGAGTTTCCAAAAGAGTATTGTATCAATCGTTTTAAACAAATATATTTAATAAATAAATAGTATGAGACTTAATAAAATAGTTTTAATCCTGGCTTCCATATTGATAGCAGGGCTCTTTATTCAGCAAAAAACAGATTTGACTGCTACAGATATTATCATTAAAGCTAACGATTTGCGCTACGGTGAAACCAGTCAGGGAATTATGGAAATGACTCTGGTTCGACCCAAATGGACACGTAGCGTCAGCATGAAAATGTGGACAAAAGGAACTGATTACTCATTGGTCTTAATTACCGGACCGGCAAAAGAAAAAGGACAGGTGTTTATGAAACGTAAAACAGAAATGTGGAACTGGATTCCAAAAATCTCGCGCATGATTAAATTACCTCCTTCAACTATGTCGCAGGGTTGGATGGGTTCCGACTATACCAACGATGATATGATGAATGAAGGGTCACTTGTTCAGAAGTTCAATCATAAGATTATCAGGAGTGAAAAATTTGAAGAGATGGACTGCTGGGTCATAGAATCAACCCCGAAAGATGATGACGATGTTATCTGGGGCAAGAAAGTAAGCTGGATCAGTAAGGATGGTTTTTTCAGCCTGAAAACAGAATCGTACGATGAGGATATGTACCTCGTGAAAACCGAAATCGCTTCTGACATAATAATTATGGGAGGCAAGAGATTGCCCTCTAATTTCGAGATTATTCCAGAGGATAATCCCGGAAACAAAACGATTGTGATTCTCAAGGACATCGTTTTTGATCAACCTATTGACGATTCCTTTTTCTCACAACAAAACATGAAACGAATCAGATAAGCTATGGAGATAATTAAACTTGCCTGGCGTAATATATGGCGTAACAAGCGCAGAACCATAATTACAGCATCATCATTGATGTTTGCCGTGATTTTTGGTATCGTGATGCGTTCGATGCAACTCGGAACATATGACAGGATGATTGACAGCGCTGTCCGGCAGTACTCGGGATTCATTCAGGTTCAGGAAAAATCATATTGGAAAGATAAAACCATTGACGACCTAATGCCCGATTCAATGGTTTTAAGGCAAAGAATTGCAAAGCTGGATGGTGTTATTGATGTTTTACCACGATTGGAATCTTTTGCATTAATTTCGAGTGGTAATAAAACCAAAGGAGCATTTTTTCAGGGTATCGACCCTGTCCTTGATGACCAGATGACACAAATTTCGCATAAAGTGGTTCAGGGCAGGTTTCTCGAAAAAGATGATGACGGTGTTTTGCTCTCACAACGCCTTGCAGGTTTTGTAAATATAAATGTGGGAGATACTATCGTTTTGCTCAGTCAGGGATATCACGGGGTAACTGCTGCTGATGTTTTCCCGGTAAGGGGAATAGTGAAGATACCTAATCCGAAGCTGGATAAATCACTGATAATTGGCTCGCTAAAGAAAGTACAGGAGTTTTATGGTGCGGAAGGAATGCTGACATCTATGGTGGTAAATATTAAAAGCAAAAATAATATTGATATGGTCTTGCCTGAGGTCACAAAAATTATTGATTCCGGCAGTCTGGTTGCACTTAGCTGGACAGATATGAACAAAGAGCTGAAACAACAAATCGAAAGCGATAATGGTAGCGGGATGATAATGCTTGGAATTCTTTATGTAGTGATTTTTTTTGGAATTCTTGGTACAATTATAATGATGACTGCCGAGCGACGTAAAGAGTTCGGTGTTATGGTAGCTCTTGGGATGCACAGGTATTATCTGGCACTGATCGTTTTTATCGAAACAATACTTTTGGGGCTTGTAGGGGCGGTAACAGGTGGGCTGATAAGTGCAGTGATTGTTGCTTATTATTACAACTCACCAATTCATATCGGCGGTGAGATGAAAGAAATCTACGAACAGTTCGGTATTGAACCTGTTCTTGCTTTCTCAAAGGATTTTGGTATTTTTATTAATCAGTTTTATGTTGTTCTTGCATTGCTTTTTGTTGCCGTGTTGTACTCAATGGTAAAAATATCAGGATTTAAAATTGTTGATGCACTTCATTCTTAAATTATTGAAATTATGATCCTATCAATAGCTTGGAAAAATATTTGGCGTAGTAAAGTACGAAGTCTGGTTGTGATTATGGCAATCTGTTTCGGCCTTCTCGGGGGTATTGTTTCGGTTGCATTTATGAACGGACTTCTGATAGGCCGGCTTAATGATGCTATCAAAATTGAGGTCTCTTCATTGCAGTTGCATCAGGCAACATATTTGGAGAATAACGAAATAAAATTTGTGATAAAAGATGCCGGTAGTATAATGCAGCATATTAAGCAATACACTGGTGTAGAAGCTGTCAGTAAACGATTTAAAGCTGAGGTAATGGTAAGCTCCAACAGGTCGGCAGCCGGTGCTGTACTGCTTGCCGTCCAGCCCGAAAATGAAAAGAAGATATCTCAGCTTTATCAGCATCTTGTTGATTCCACAAGTAAATATTTCGAAGGGATAAAGCGAAATCCTATCCTAATCGGCCAAAAACTTGCCGATAAGCTTAAGGTACACGTTCGCAGCAAACTGCTGATAAATACAGTTGATGTAAATGGTGAATCAATAAGGGTCGTTTTCAGGGTTGTCGGAATCTTCCGGACTCAAAACTCAGGCTTTGATGAAATGAATATTTTCATTCGCTATGATGATGCTGTGAAGATATTCGGTTTTACTAATAACGAAGCCCACGAAATTGCAGTGCTGATGAAAGAGATGATGAATTCGGAAGAGATAAGCCTTGTCTTGAAGAAAAAATATACCCGCTTCGAAATTGATGATAAAGCACTTTTGCGGGTACGAAATGATTCCATCCCGGATGATATTTATGAAACTCTGAAATCACTTAAATCGAACACAATATATTCGTATGATGACTTTGATAACGAGATGGCAAGGCTTCTAGGAGCAGATATTTATGAGCAATATAAAAACCCGATACAGGCTGCTTCCGAAAAGGGGCTGGACGTTTCCGAATGGAAAAACCTCTCCCCGGAACTGGCGATGCAGTCAACCTGGCTCGATTTTATGATCTTCATTTTTGTCGGTATTATTTTACTGGCACTTGGATTTGGAATTGTAAACACAATGTTGATGGTTGTACTTGAGCGGGTGCGTGAAATAGGAATGTTAATAGCTATCGGGATGAATCGTAAACGGGTTTTTATTATGATAATGTACGAAACGATTTTCCTCTCTCTGACCGGAGGGATGACAGGTATTTTACTAAGTTGGTTAACTGTTTACATTCTTAATTTTTATGGAGTTGATCTTAGTTCGTTCAGCGATGGACTTGAAGCAATAGGATATCCGACAATCATTTATCCGACAGTAGGTTTTATAAGTTATGTTCAGGTTACGATAATGGTGATCCTAACGGGTATTCTGGCTTCTGTTTATCCTGCGTGGCATGCTATAAGGCTGAAACCTGCTGAGGCTATTAGGAGTGAATAGGGAGGAATTAGGGACGAAGGGACGATAGAGCGAAGGGGCGAAAGGACGAGGGGACGAAAGGACGAGGGGACGA
>JAOZOC010000165.1:0-2659 GCA_029933495.1 Bacteroidales bacterium | reverse complement strand
CGAGGGGACGAAAGGACGAGGGGACGATAGAGCGAAGGGGCGAAAGGACGAGGGGGCGATAGAGCGAAGGGACGATAGAGCGATGGGGCGAAAGGGCGATTGAAAGAGAGTACGAGATAAGGGAGCAAAAGAAATATTGAGAGATGAGTGGTGAGAGAATATTGAGGCAAAAGAGTGAAGTTTTTTGAAATTCTGCTATCATCAAACTGACGGAAATACTTTGAATTTTATCATTGAAAAGAAAATAAAAAACAGCAATATGAGTATCATTGAAATAAAAAATCTGAAAAAGATTTACAACGAAAACAGTGAAATACCTGTGCATGCAGTAAACGGCATAGACCTGAGTTTTGAACAGGGGGAGTTTTCTGCTATTGTAGGGCCTTCGGGGTGCGGGAAGACAACTCTGCTGAACCTTCTCGGCGGACTTGACTCTCCGACAACCGGTGAAATAATTATTGATGGTGTGAATATAGGAGACCTTAGTGAATCGAAGCTGACCGACTTCAGAATGAACAATATAGGATTTGTGTTTCAGGCCTACAATCTTATTCCGGTACTTACTGCCCGTGAGAATATTGAGTTCATCATGCACCTTCAGCACAAGCCTAAAAAAGAACGCCTTGAAAGGGCAATGGCTTTGCTTGAAGCTGTTGGCATTGGCGACCGTGCCGGTTCGCGCCCTTCAAAACTTTCGGGAGGGCAACAGCAAAGAGTAGCCGTAGCACGTGCCCTTGCTTCAAAACCGAAATTTATCCTTGCCGATGAGCCGACTGCAAACCTCGACTCAAAAGCAACGGAAAAACTTCTGGAGATAATGGAAAAACTGAACAGGGAAGAGAACATTACCTTTATCTTCGCGACACATGATGCACGCGTTATGAAAAAAGCACGCAGACTGATAAAACTTGAAGATGGGAAAGTTATCGATTAAGCATACTATTCGCCTTTTAAAGATTGTAATGATACTCCTGATAACTTTCGGGACTGTTTTCAAAACTTATGCCCAGGAGCAAAAGCAGCGAAAATGTTCGCTTAACGGTTATATCTCATATATGAACTCCAATATGTTTGATACGATAAACAATGCCTGGTTTATTGATAATCAGCTTCATAATCGTCTGGATTTTGAATATTTTCCAACAGATAATCTTTATTTCACTGCACAGTTACGAACACGTTTTATATATGGAAATTCCGTGTTAATGATCCCCGGGTATGCCGATATGATAAAAAGCGACAATGGTTATTTGAATATGAATTGGAATTTGTTTTCCGAGAAAAATTTTCTGCTGAATACTACGTTCGACAGACTTTATGTAAAGTACAGTTTTAAGAGTCTGGATTTCCAGCTCGGCCGCCAGCGGATAAACTGGGGACGTACTCTCGTGTGGAACCCCAATGATATTTTTAACACCTATTCCTATTTTGATTTTGATTATGAGGAAAAGCCGGGTAGCGATGCCGTTCGGATTCAATATTATACCGGTGCAGCATCATCGCTTGAAGTAGCTGCCTCTGTCAATTACGAGGAGCGAACGACTGTGGCTGCAAAATGGTTAATTAATAAATGGAATTACGATTTTCAGTTTATTCTTGGGGAGATGGAGCAGTATGATTATATTGCAGGACTTGGATGGGCAGGTGCAATTAAAAATCTGGGATTCAGAGGTGAGGCAACGTATTTTAAACCGATTGACAACAGCGATACAACACGTGAGGCAAGTCTGAGTGCAACAGTCTCACTGGATTATATGTTCAATAACTCGTTGAACATTACGGCTCAGGTTCTTTATACTGAAATAACCAAAGACAATCCGATAACGAACTTTGCAACATTTTATACCTCAAATCTGAATGCCAAATACCTCTCATTCACTCCCTGGAATATTTTCGGGAGTGTTCAGTATCCTGTAATACCTCTGTTCAATGTTACAATGGCTGCAATGTATTACCCCAAAATAGACGGATATTTCCTCAATCCGAGTTTCGACTACTCTCTGTCTGATAATCTTGAATTCAGTTTTATTTACCAGTTTTTTAAGGGTAAATTTCCCAACCCGCTGACAGGTCTGAACGAAAAGCAACAGATAAATTTTGCTTTCCTGAGATTCAAACTCAATTTTTAAGTCTGTTCGGTATTACTTCTTACTGAAAACAACCGCTTCCGACAAATAGTTTTTCGGATTTATTTCGGATGAAAGTATGCTTCCTTTGAAATTAGTCGTTATTTGTCCTTCGTCAACACCCATTGATATCAACGTTTTTGAAATCGCTTCTGTTTTCAGCTTACCGTATTCCTTATTCTCCTTCTCTTTTTTCGATTGTGAAAACCAGACATCAATATCTAATTTCATATCGGGATTCTTAATAAGAACCACTGCAACTTTTGACAATTCGGCAATACTTACCCCGCTAAGTTTTTCATTGTATATCAGGTAATCGATATTATAAGATACAAATTCACCATCGTTTATCTGGTCAACAACAGGTTTTTGATCTTTAGCCAAAATGAAGTTCTTGAAAAAGACCGGAGTTATTGCATAATAGTCTATTGTTATTCCTGTCGGATTTATTTCATCCTGATAAGTGATCATCTTTCTCTCATTCAGATAGACATTTATCAGTCCTTTATCAAAAGAGACCGACAGTCTGTACC
>JAOZOC010000164.1 GCA_029933495.1 Bacteroidales bacterium | reverse complement strand
TATGATTATTTCCATATCCTCATTATTATTTGCGGGAATGGAAAAAATAACATAATCCTTTGCGGGATTGGGATAAACCTTAAGCCAATCTACCGGCAATTTTTGCTCTTGCAGCCCCACAGTTGTATCTTTTATCTCAAAGACCCAGTAATCCTTATCTATTCCATTACCACCGTGTGGCGTACATTGTACATCATACGAAGGGCCATAATCGGTTTGTGCGGCTATTACAAAATTATTATCGCTTTTTTTTACTACTCCGAATTCTACCTGCTCACTACCGAGGCCACCAAAGCATTGTTGATATAGCAACTCACCATCAGTATTTAATTTTACTAGCCAAATATCGTAATCATATTCACTTAAAGTATGGTTGCCTGATACATCGCCATTATTTGATTGGGTATAGCCTATAATAATAATATCATCATTATCAGAAATTAATAATTTTGAGGTAAATTCAGAGCGTGTTCCACCTAAACATTTTTGCCATATGATACTTCCAAAAAAATCAATTTTAACAATCCAAATATCATTAGCTCCGTGCCAACCAGAAATATCACCATCATTTGAATTTACATAAGCACCAAATATATAACCGTCATCAACTTCTGTAATTGCTGTTATTCCATCATGGTCGCTTCCGCCATAGCAATTTTGCCATTGGATGTTTCTGTCGGTATCAAGTTTGGTTAATGTGGCTTCGGCCTTTCCATGCGACTCACAGGTGATATTTCCTCCATTACCAAGCCATGAGCTGCTGGCAGCAAGGTAACCCCCGTCGGATGTTTGGATAATTGCCTGGCCGACATCAACCCAATCAGTACCAATTGTGAAGTCCCATTCCAGCTCTCCGTCGCTGCTTATCTTAACCATCCAGGTATCGCCCATACCATAGGAAATGCTCACATCGCCATCGTTTGAATAGGTCTTGCCAATTGTTACAATTCCTCCATCCGATGTTAAAGTTCCTGTCCATAAAATTTCACCTGCATTTCCTCCTACTATTTTATCCCATATGATATTTCCATCAATGTCTATTTTTAATATCCAATGATCCCATGAACCAATATAGGGATCATAACTAATATCTCCATCAGAAGAATTTGAGGCTCCAAGTATAAAGTAATTTCCGGAATTATCAGGAAATATTCGGATAAAGTTATCTCCGTTACTTCCACCGTATGTCTTTTCCCATAACATATTTCCGGTGCTGTCAATCTTTATCAACCACCCATCTGATATCCCATTGTTATATGAAATATTCCCATCATTTGATTCGGTTGTTCCAATGATAAAATAGCCCCCGGGTACTTCTACAATATCTTTTGCTATGTCCGGCTCACTGCCACCAAAACATTGCTGCCAGGTAAATTGATAATTCTGGGAAAACAGAGAAATACCAGTGAAAAATAAAAGTATAAAATTTGCTGCTTTCTTCATAACAAAAATATTTATGGAGGACAACCTTTCGGTTATCCTCCAAATTATATTATTTTGTGATAATTATCTTACCGGTTTTTGAAATTCCGTTAACTATAAAAGAATAAAGATAAACACCTTGATTTACTTTTCTTGTATCCCAAACTTTCTGGCCTTGCCTGCCCGAAACAAAAATAGTTTCAATTACTTTTCCGTTAACATCAGAAATCTTAATAATTCCTTCGGCTTTATCATCGGGCAATATATAATCGAAAGTTACCCAATCACTGGCAGGATTCGGGTTTACGTCAATTTCAGGGCCGAAAGCCTTGTTAAACGATTCATAATTGAAGCTGTTACTGCTTTTATATCCTGATGTGTCGGATATATTCAGGCAATTACAAAAATGATGTCCGTATGCAAATTCCAAAATCCCCCTTGCCTGTGCACCTGCAGTACCCACACTATTGTCGGCAATATATTCCAGGTTATTAACTTCTAAACTGTCGAGGTCAAAAAGAGTTCTTCCCTCTTCTAAAAGGTTTATTCTGAGAGTTAACAATGTAATATAGTAATTGTGCTCGGTTATTTCATCATCTTTATAGTTGTAAATTGCTGGCATCATATTGGCCATTGCCAAAGCATCAGTATAATTTCCTTCTTGTAAATAAGAGGCAATTATCTGCTCATCAGCCCTCTTGCCGCCAATATTGTCCAACCAGTTTCGCAATTCGTTAATATCCAAAATAGTGTCGTTAAGCAAACTACGTATAATATCGTTTGCAGCCATGGTTTTTACCTGATTGAAGTATGCCATTTGCCTTTGCAACACTGTTTTATAGGTTGTACCCATAGCAACCTGTTTTAGAATATCAATCATATAACCGGGCAGAGGGTTATCTTTATCCTGAAGATATTTAATAAGCTCCTCCTTTTTCAGTTCGTCGGGGTTGGCGGCCATAATTTCGAATATAATGCTTTCGGGCAATACATCGGTTTTGTCCGCCGTTTTTTTCAAAACTTCCATTGAGAGGTGGGGTGATTTACCGAGCAGTTCGGCACGGAGTTCCCACATATCGTCAGGCCAGGCGGTTTCAACTTCGCTCTTTAATTGTTCAGTATTTCCGCCGTCTTTAAGATTATCATAAAGCACTTTTACATTATTATAATTGGCCAGATTATCCGCAAATACCTGTTCAGCTTCTGACTTCTCACCAGGTGACAGCACCAATTCCCTGTCATCCCCGCCACTGCCGCCTCCGCCGTAATGAGACGGACATTCGTTTTTGATACCTACAACTTCTGCGGGAGTTACTCTGTAAACCTCGTCAGGATAACATGGAGTATTTGTATTACCTTGTGTGGGGGCATAATAAAAGTATCCAATCCAGAAATCACCGTCATTGTAAATATTGGAGTTTGCATTTTCAGAGAACGTGTTGCCGGCAGGCATTTCATCTAAACCAATTGGGTTTTGTATTCCATCAGATTGGTTGGGAATATTTGCTACAGTAAAATCCTGCCAATTCCCTTCATTATCGTTGCAGTAGTATGCGAGACCTTGCCAGGTATTAGTTCCAAGCCAATTTTTTCCTGTAGCATAATTGGCATAACTCAGTCCTTCAAAATAGTTTTTATACACTTCGTCGGCTGCTTCGGTGTTATCAATGCGTATTCCGGTGTAATTACCGGCAGGTGCTCCCTGCTTTTTATGAAATTCATTTTCCTCAATAGCAAAACCGGTGCAATTATCCATATATATGCCGTAAGATGATGCTTTTGATCCGCATTCTTCCTCTTCGTCGGCGGGGGTATCCCCAAGATAGAATTCCGAGAATAAAACAGATACATTATTTACAGTACTGAGTTTTATACCGTAACTGTTATTGTCGAATATGGCATCCTCAACAGTAACGGTACCAATACCGGTATTGTTTGCGGAAATTCCATTTTCAAGGTTCTCAAAAGTACATTTGTCAAGGCTTTCTTCGGGACAGGGGCTTACTTCCGAAGTACAAACTGCAGATATTTTGATTCCGCAATTTAGAAATTTCGCCGGACCCGGAGCTACATATATTCCGGTTCCGTTGTTTTTACTTCCCGTCTGGTTTGTAAAAGTACAGCCTCTGAAACTAACTCCGTCAACTCCGTAAACTTTAACATGAGTGTCGTAATTACCCCAAACAGGAGAAATGAAATAATTGCCGTTTACTTCAAAATGGGCGTTACTCAGATAACTTACATTAGGCTTAATCTCCGAGGGATTTGCAGGGTTGTAGTTTTGATATTCTTGAAATTCGACAGCCCATCTGTTATTAATAAAACTGGCTGCCGGTTCGGTGAGGCTTCTATTTCCAATAACCCTTAAAATACCCCCGTTTTCATCAGAATTGTATCCGTTTGCTCCGTTAGTGCTTCCAAGCAAAACACCTTTCCAGGCATTTTCAATAATAGCACCGTTTTTAAGTATAACCTTTCCTTGAGCGCACGAACCTCCAATATCATACTGGTGCTGACTTGCATCGCCCCTTACTTCGATACCTGACCAGTAGTCATCACAACCTGATGTAATTTTGCCGCCATTAAGTATAAGTTCAGCTCCTGGCATAACAATAATTCCGGCATCTTTTGCTACACCTACACTGCTTTTAATCTCTAAAGTTACGTTTGGTTCGATATATAATGTATTTTCCAATATTTTACCCGTATTCCAAACTTGACTAACATAAATATGAGGATTCCCACTAAATAGTGAACAAGGCATTTTTGTTTTCCATATTCCCCTGCCGAAAGTTGCAATACGTATTTCCGATTCAGTATAATTAATTTCAATATCTGTAACCGAAACAGGAGGTAAACCATTACTTATATTAATCCAGCTATTCTGTTGGCTATCGTAAATAAAAACACCTATATCTGTTCCGGCAAGTATATGAGTACTATTATCAATATCAATGCTTTTTAAACAATTAATAGGTAGGTTAGGAAGATTTGCAGTAATATCTGTCCACGTGCTTCCTGAATTGGTTGAGAATAAAACTCTGTTAATAGCATTACCATTATTTTCATGAAAGCCTCCAAATGAAACCCAGACATTTGTTGGGTTTCTATCAGATATTACTATATCAGTTAGTAAATGATTCTTAAAAATACTTGCAAGATTTGGTGTAATATCTGTCCAGTTTGCACCACCGTCATTTGTCCTAAATAATCTTGGTATGCCTGATGCTACCCAGGTTGGATCCGTATAACAAACATACATATAATTTGATGATACTTGTGATAATGCAATAGTTCGTATTGCGTTATTCACTTCAAATCCACTATTATGAAAATTAGTAAATTGCTGCCAGTAACTTCCTCCATTGGTTGTTTTATAAACTTCATGATAACCTATGTACAATGTGTTTCTGTCTTGTGGTGACATTACAAAAGGACGATCGTTTAAACCGTAATCTTCGTTTATTGGAAAAGATAATCCCAAAGTAATGTTAATAAAGCTAACAGCACTGTTATTTGATTTGTTAACATTTTTAATTCCGCCATTAGAAGTGCAATAAACAATATTCGTTTCAACCGGATCAATAATATTCTCATAAGAATCACCAACATTAGTTCTAATCCAATTATCAGTTCCGTTACCTATTTCTCCGTTATCTTGTGTTCCTCCAATAAAAAAACCAGACTTTTTATCACAATTGCCAATGCCAAAATATTGAAGGTTATCCAGTCCTTGCCCGTTGATGCTTTCCAATATATCATCAGAATAATTGTATTTGGAAACACCACCGTCATTACCACAAAAAAGATATGTTTTTCCACTTAACAAAGTGGTTTTGAAAATCCTTTGATCAACATGGAACGAAGCGTTTGAACCCGAACTTACATGATGATATTTAATAATTTGATTTGTTGCTAAATTTAGAACATCTAAATTATATCCGCCAATAAACATTATGTCGGAATTGGCAGGCGATATTTCAATTTCAAAACGCCAATAACCTGTACCGGCAAGATGACTGGAATAACTATTGTAATAATTTAGTTTTTCATAAATATTTTGAAGTTGGTAATTCGGATAGTCAGCTTCTTTTAGAAAAAAAGACATTGTATATGACGAATTTCCCGGAACGGTATAAGCAATATAAAGTTTATCGGGATTTTGCGAATCTGTTTCCAATGCATAACGATCCACATAATCGGGTAAGCCGTTTTCAATGCGTTGCCATGTTACATTATTTGCTTTAGCAGTATGAGTTTTCCAAATTTCCGCACTATAATCATATGTCAAACTTCCCGAGCCAATTCCAACACTGGCGATATAAAGTGTATTATGATCGTTTGGTTTTATTTCCACATCTATAAGGTACTTGTTTTTATCCCACCAATTTGGTATTGTTAGTTCGTTAAATATCATTTCCCAACTATTACCGGCATCTTTTGTACGATAAACATATTTGTTAGCAAGTGCATATATTATTGATGGGTTTTCGCTATCGATCAACAACTTTCTAACAATTATTCTGTCCTTTGGATCGAATGACAATACTTGTTGCCAACTGTTACAGTTATCGGTTGTTTTGAAAATCCCAAGTCCGTAATTATTGAAATTATTTCCGGTTGCAATATAAATCTCATTAGGATTATTTGGGTTAACGGCAATATCATTGACACCCATTCCCGACATACTAATATTATCAGTAACATTCACCCAGTTTTGGCCGCCGTTGGTTGTTCTGAACATCCCTGAATTATTAGTACCTGCTAAAATTTTATTAATATCAGTTGGATCAATGTATAAACTTACAATAATTCCATTATTATGAGATGACAGATTCTTTGGTCCAACAAATTCCCAAGTATTTGTTGTGTTTTTAGAAGGTGCCATTGATGGATTTTGTATATACTTCTTCAGTTGTTCAGTATATTTTGAATAATCTCCAATTATAGTATCACAATTATAAACTCTTGTACTCCAAAATTCCTTTTGTCGTTGGTAATCCACTAACCCCGGGATTTTTACCGTATCAGGGGACTTTTCAATAATACTATCATAATAATTATCCATCTTTTGTGTGTAATAGTAGTAATTATTATAATCATTTTGTTGTGCCTTAATTTTAAAAGACATAAAAATCAAACAAATTAATATAATTAAATTAACTTTCTTTTTCATTTCTCAATATTTTAAGTTCATAACTTTCATTAACTACTCTTCTTCATTATCAGGGTATTTATTTCATTTTTCAGGGTAGTCTCAGTTAAGTTTTATGAACTTAAAACAGTACAAAAAGATAGAGGTTAAGGACTGAAATTGTTAATACAGTGAATAACTTTTGTAAAGCCCTGATTGTCAATATGTTTATAGGGGGGGGTAATTCGTTGAATTACAGATGGTTGCAAACATAAAAAGTTTTCGGTTTTAACAATTGTTAAACCGAAATGCAGTTTATATGCTCCGTTTCTTTTCACTGTTTTGCCGGGTTTTGAAAAACCTGCCAAATATATAAAAACCGAGTTCATTTTCCAAAAGAAATAAGTTAACGGTATATATTTTTCAGTAAACGGTGACATAAATGTTTTTTCAGGCCTCAAAATAAAGTAATAAAATAATCAAAACCCCCCCTGAAAAATTTGGCGGTATAAAACCTTTCAAGTCGAAGAAGGCCTGTGCGGTGGGGACTTGAAAGGTTGGAATTATTCTCAAATTACTATATTCCATCCTTTCAGGTTATCCTCCCGCCGGCCGGCACTCAAACTGAAAGGATTTC
>JAOZOC010000163.1 GCA_029933495.1 Bacteroidales bacterium | reverse complement strand
AAGAAGTACAGGATGAATACGACTGGGGTGATGCCTCTGACCCGACTTATCCTACACTTGCCGCCAACAACGGTGCAAACCACCTAATGGACGGAGTAACATTTATGGGTGTATCAATAGATGCCGAACCTGATGGCCAACCTGACCCAAACGCTCTCGGTGATGATAATAATAATCTAAATGACGAAGATGGCGTTACGTTTGTATGGCCTTGCGTTCCCGGAAATCCTGTTAAAGTTATTATAAACGCATCTGTTTCCAATGGTTACCTGAATGCCTGGTTCGATTTTAACAAGGATGGTGACTGGGCAGATGTGGGAGAACAAATCTTCACCGATGTTCCTTTGGCTACCGGAAATAACACTCTAAACTTCATTGTTCCTGCTAATGCAATAGTCGGGACAACCTACACAAGATTCAGATTCAGCACCGTAACCGGGTTAACATATACCGGATCAGCATCTGACGGAGAGGTAGAAGATTACGAAGTTGAGATTGAAGAAAACGGAGATAATAAATGGGCACAATGGCCTGATCCATCATTATCAGGATTGCATACACATGATTATATTGATGTCAGTGGGGTTTATCATTCCCTCGTAAAAGCTGATGACTGGCTATGTAGCGGCGGTCTCGTAACCGATATCCACTGGTGGGGGAATTACGAACTTGATGTCAATAATGCAGAAAAAAGAGGAGCTGGTATTGGGCATTTCCACTTAAGTATTCACTCAAATGATCCGTCAAATTGTCTGCCACAGGATCCTGAATTGTGGGGTGTAAATGTACCTTTTACAGCACTTGTTGAGCAAAATACCGGAATGACCAATTCCGGGGGTTCGGTAATTTATCTGTATGAATATATTCTGGATCAGCCTTTTGTACAGGATTCAGGAACATATTACTGGCTTGACATAGCAGCGATTTCAATTGACCCGAACAATCCGGCAATATGGAGATGGCAGGAATCAATGAGAAGCGCAAATCCGATCCTTTGCGGAGCCGCTGAAAAAGACCAGCCTGTTCCTGATATCTGGAGTACTGTTTATTGGGCAGCTACCGATTTATATACCGACATGGCATTTATCCTGACATCCGTTGAATACGAATATGACTTTGGTGATGCAAATGACCCATCATATCCGACTTTACTTGCAAGTGATGGTGCAAGACATATTTTAGATGGGGTTACATACCTTGGGAGTACAATTGATGCAGAATCAAATGGTTTACCCGACCCGAATGCTCTTGGTGATGATAATAACAACATAGATGATGAGGATGGTGTCACATTTACTTCTTCACTAATGCCCGGCCAGGGTGCAGCTGTGAGTGTTGCAGCCTCGGTTCCCGGATTACTTAATGCCTGGATTGACTTTGACGGAAACGGCTCATGGAGTGATATCGGTGAACAGATTTTTAATGATGTTACTCTGTCAGCAGGACTTAATAGTCTGACATTCAGCGTACCATTAACTGCAACAGTGGGAACTACTTATGCCAGGTTCAGATTTAGTACTGCTTCCGGCTTGACATATAAAGGAGTAGCACCTGACGGTGAAGTTGAAGACTATGAAGTTGATATCATAGAAAGCAATATTAAATGGATTCAAATTCCTGACCCTACCCTGACAGGCGTACATGCACATGACTATGATAATGCAGGTGTCTATGAGGATATTATTGTTGCTGACGACTGGATATGTGGAGGCGGATGGGTAACTGATATCCACTGGTGGGGTGCTTACGATAATGATGGTAACGGGAATGAGATGAGAGGTTTGGGAATTGATCATTTCCACCTTAGTATTCACTTAAATGATACCATTACTTGTTTACCTCTTGACCCTGAAGTTTGGGGTATGGATGTTCCGTTCTTTACACTTGGGGAAATAAATACGGGAATGATTAATTCTGACGGTGATACCATTTATCTATATGAATTTGACCTGCTTGAGCCCTTCCCACAAATTGAAGGAAAGCACTACTGGCTTGATATAACAGCAATTTCAGTTGATTATAATCTCCCGGCACTCTGGAAGTGGCAATTATCTTCGATAGGCTCTCCGCCAATTCAATGTGGTGTAGCGGATAAAATTATGCCAAATCCGGGTGTTTGGAATACTATGTATTTTAATATTGAACTATTTGGCGATATGGCATTTGTAATTACTTCGGAACCGACACCCGATCTCGACCTTGGCGATGCCGACGATCCGACATATCCTACACTGTTAACAAATAATGGTGCTGCACATATTATTGACGGGGTCACTTATCTTGGCAGTTTAATCGACGCAGAGCCGGACGGACAGCCTGACCCAAATGCTCTTGGGGATGACAATAATAACCTCGCTGATGAAGACGGTGTTAGTATTTGGTCTTCATTCTATGCCGGAGGGAGTGCAATGATAAATATTACAGCATCTGTTAACGGAATATTAAATGCCTGGATAGACTTTAACAGCGACGGCGACTGGAATGATGCAAATGAGCAGATATTTACAGATCAAAGCCTTACTACAGGTGGTAATATGTTCGTCATATCTGTTCCGAATAATGCCGTTATAGGAACTACTTTTGCCAGATACAGATTTAGTACCGCGAGCGGATTGCTGCCCACAGGAATTGCTCCTGATGGTGAAGTAGAGGATTATGAAATCGAAATACTCGGTGATCTTGACTTTGGTGATGCTCCGGATCCATCTTATCCTACATTAATGGCTAGTAACGGTGCAAGGCATATTGTTGATCCTACAATATGCCTCGGTTCACAGATAGATTCTGAAACGGACGGTTATCAGGATGCAAATGCTCTTGGTGATGACAACAACAATCTGGATGATGAGGATGGTGTGGTACTACCAACTATAATTGTTCCCGCACAACAAAATGTTGTAACTGTAACTGCATCAGCCGCAGGATATGTCAATGCCTGGATTGACTTTGACATGAACGGAACCTGGGCAGACCCTGGAGAGCAGATATTTATAGATCAGGCTGTTACAGTAGGAGCCAACACACTGATATTCAATGGTCCTCTTACAATAAATTATGGGACAACATTTGCAAGATTCAGGTTCAGCACTGTTCAGGGACTTTCATTTACCGGTCAGGCACCTGATGGCGAAGTGGAAGATTATGAGGTTGAGATAGGACCGGCATATAAATGGCTACAGGAGCCTGACTTAAGTGATCTTGGAATGGATGTTAATGCAACTTTACCCAATATACTTGCAGACGATTTCAGATGTACCATCACAGGGCCTTTAACAACAATCAGTGTTTGGGGATCGTGGTACAAAGACCATATACCCTGGCATGAAGACCCGGGTGCAGTTTCATTTACATTAAGTATCCATGAAGATATCCCTGCTGATCAAAGTCCAACAGGATACAGTATGCCAGGGAATACTCTTTGGTTACATACTTTTAATCCTGGTGAATTCACTGTTGAAGTTGAAGCCGCAGGATTAGCAGAAAACTGGTACGATCCGGCAATGCCATTCTTTGACCCGCTTGGTGACACAATTTGCTGGAAATATATTTTTGACTTAATTCAATATGCCGAACCGTTTATCCAGACAGGAACTCCTGATGAACCTGTTATATACTGGTTAGACGTTCAGGCTCAACCTATGGACCAGGATCCAGAATGTATGTTTGGATGGAAAACATCTCAGCAACACTTCAACGATGATGCTGTTTGGGCTATAGGCAACGAACCGTATATGGGAGACTGGAATGAAATGGTTTATCCTCCGGAGCATCCTTTTGCAGGCCAATCGGTTGATCTGGCATTTTCAATCCAAGGACTAGAAGACCCGTTTATTTTGGTTGACCTAACTGCATTTCTTGAAGGACCTTACAATGGCTCAACAATGTCAAATAATTTGAATAGTGCAGGATTAATCCCCATAGCACAGCCGTATAATACGGATGCAAGTGCAAAATGGTATTATAACGGAACGGAATCAGTTTTCGCTGTTCCTTCAAATGCTACGGACTGGATACTTGTTGAACTTCGGGACACTGTATCCGCTTCAACTGCTACAGGTGCAACAAGGATTGCACAAAGGGCGGCATTTGTTTTGGATAACGGAACAATTGTGGCTACCGACGGCTCAAGCATGCTGAAATTCTACACATCCTTTGCATATAATCCTTATGTCGTGCTATGGCATAGAAACCATCTTGGCATTCTTTCAAACAATCCTATGAATCAGCCATCAGCCGGTGTATATACTTATAACTTTACAACAGGAACCGGTCAGGCATATCTAAACGGCCAGAAAAACCTTGGCAATGGAGTTTATGGTATGTATGGCGGTGACGGAAGCCCTGACGGATTGATTGATTCAGGTGATAAATCTGTTTGGACCAATGAAGCAGGAACAACGGGATACTTGCAAAGTGATTTTAATTTGGATACTCAGGTTGATAATAAAGATAAGAATGACATTTGGGTCCCGAATAACACTACAGGAACACAGGTTCCTAACTAACACATTAATTTCTCTTCTTCGGACAAGGCTGTCAGGTTCTTTTGACAGCCTTGTCCTTTAATATTGTAAAATCAATAATGTTCTTTTCAATTAAGCCCAACAACAATCTGCCCAATAACCCCGGTTTTATTAAAACTCAGGCAGATATAAGCCGATTTAGGGAGACTTTGAAAAATTCAGTTCAATATCGCTTCTGGCAGATTCAACCAGCAGATGGTACTTATCCGTTTCAAAAACAGACATCTTTTATTAAAGACAGCTAATCAGATTATTTCACTCTGAACCGAAAAAGCAGCTCCTGACCAAAGTCATAAGGAAAACTCCGAATCACTTCCCCTTCAACAGAGCGAAATTCTATTTTACCATTACGCCCCACAAGTTCAGGATCACTGTTTCGTGACCACCAGTGGCGGTTCATTCCATCCTCCATTGAATCGGTAAGACGGAATTCATAATATCCTTTTGACAGATTAACCGTATCACGATATGTCACACTATCCTGAAATACCTCTCTTGAATACAAAACCCCGCCCAGAGCATCAGAAACAAACCAGGAGTTCTCCTTTGCCCTGCCTTTATCATTTGTCTCAACGTAAATTACAAACTCATCCGGCATAAGATCAGGGATTTTAACCACAGAAGTCATTTTATTATTTGGAGTGTACTCATCTCCGGCTCCGTTTGGATTACTGATTTCGACAATAAAAACAGAATCATTTTCAAGATTACTCCAGTCAGGTACAGGCAACCAAACCTCCTCCGATTCCATAAAGCCAAGTTCTCCACCCCAAATATATTTCTTCTTCACTCCTGATTTCAGTCCATAAATAATATCCAGAGATTTCAATATATATTCACCTGTATTTCTGATAATTATCCGGGGATTGCTACATATCGGGTTTATTCTGCTGTAAGAGTCCTTTGAGCTGGGGACAATAATATCTTCTATCCGGGCATCATTCTTAAAATTCGGCGGCCCATAGCTGACAAGCTGGTGCGACATGCGAAACTCACCATCCTTCTCTCCATTATCCTTATACATCTCTATTCCATAATCAATCAGCATTGTATCTCCCGGAAAGACCTTTCCTGTGAGTTCAAAATTATACTCATCAACCATTGTTCCCGGGCACCAGCCTGCCCTGTCGAAAGGCCAGGTTCCTCCCTGCGGATATATCGGATTATAGCCACAGTCTTTCCATACATTCCACCTGAATTGCTCCCATTCACCAACTGCGTATGTATGAGTTTTACTATCCCACTCACAGCAATTGTGAGGTCCAAAATGACCGTGCCCGGAAATCCTTGCTTTCAGTTTGAAGCCGGATGCATTTTTATTCAAGACTATTTTTCTCGGTTTCAGAACAGAATCATCTGCAAGATATTCGTATTTATATGTCCCAAAAGAATAAACATTTTCAATGGAAATCACATTCCTCGGAGGAGTTCCTTTAATAAAAAGAAATTTCAAATCAAGAAGTTCCTGATTATTTCCTGATTGTATATCAACAAAACCTTTTAAAATTGGCTCATAATCGCTTACATCATAGTACCATTTCCATCCTTTTGCGCCCCCCATTTTCAACCGTTTTCCGTAAGGAGTCACAAAGCTCCCAAGCTGAATAGCTTCAACCATATCATCCTTTGGCAGATAAACCAAAGAATGAGTCAGATAATCCCATTCACCACAGGGATACTTATCACCTTTTGTTGCTGAATCGCATTTAAGCGATTTTATCATTATAATTTTCTCCCAGGACTGCTCACCTGAAGGGAATTCAAATATTCCCCTGTATGGCGCACCCCATCCTTCGGGACTGGGATCGTCAAAAGTAAATGTTTGCACCATAACGGTATCCTGACCTTTTAAAATAAATGATTGTGTAAAAAAAAAGATGACCAAAGTTAAGAATAATGATTTCATATTTTACAATTTGAATGGCAAAGATAGCTACACAAGTATTACCACCAAAATAAAAAAAGCTATAAAGTGTAATTCCTAAAAAAAATTCACGTCATTTTAATAAATGAACTTATTAGTAAATCCAAATGAAAAAAGCAGCAATTATTATTATCATTTCAGGCTTCCGACAGAAAGGTTAGATTACCCGTTCCTGTTTCTCATTGACACAAATTACACATCTCAGGCAGTATCCCAATCAGTGATTCTTTTCTCAATATCAGAGGGTTATATATGGGAATTACCATCCTTCCATATTTTCATAAACAAGGTATTCCGGGAAATAACACAAATCAAGAATAAATCAGCTTTTGAATGTCCGATGACTTCTCCAGTCAATCAAAATCAGCGAAAATCCACGCTATCATAATAATCTGCGTTCCATCAATTTAGCTCATAGATACAAACTCCGACTTTGCTGCTGCGCAGATCGGGCATTCCCAATCATCTGGCAAATCGGCAAAAGGAGTTCCGGGAGGGATTCCCAGAGCTTCATCACCTTCGGCAGGGTTATATACATATCCACAAACAGTGCATTCAAAACTTGTACCCAAATTATCTGTTGTCTCTTTTTTCGTATCTTCCATTTTTTTTTCTTTTATATATGTTGGAGCATTTTTCGGAGCTTTCCCTTTCATCTCCTTGTGATAATAATCATAAGTTAAAGGCGATTTACTTTCGTCAAGTAATTCACTATCAACTACTTTACCGATAAAAAGAATGTGAGAACCAACATCAAA
>JAOZOC010000731.1:1461-1842 GCA_029933495.1 Bacteroidales bacterium | reverse complement strand
ACTATTTCGGAGAAATAAAATCACTTGGTGCCTGGGGCGGTGACTTTATTATGGTCACCACAGACAGGCCGCTTCCCAACGTAAAAGCCTATTTTGGCAATAGTGGTCTCAACACAATTATTCCATTCAAAGATATGGTGAAGGCATGATAAATTATGAGGAGAAATATAGGGAGGAGGCTCTAAACCTTAGTAAAACAGAACCTTTCAGCGGTTCTTTGATAGTTAAAAAGCAAAGCCCGTCAAACATCGCCCTTGTGAAATATTGGGGGAAACGCCATTTTCAGATTCCTCAAAACCCATCCCTAAGCTTCACACTCAATAAATCATTTACTGATACTGAAATTGACTTCACTGAAACGACAGTTGAGCAAGAGGCAGC
>JAOZOC010000731.1:0-1451 GCA_029933495.1 Bacteroidales bacterium | reverse complement strand
ACTGAAATTGAAGTTCAATACAAAAAAGAAAAAGGGATCTCCTTTGATTTTTATTTTGAGGGAAAAACAAATTCCAGTTTTGAAGAGAGAATGAGTAAATATCTTTCTGTTCTAAAACCATTTTTCCCTTTTATTGAAAACCTCTACCTGAAAATATTCAGCACAAATTCATTCCCGCATTCTTCCGGGATTGCCTCCTCCGCCTCTGCAATGAGTGCGTTTGCTCTTTGCATCTGCTCAATAGAGAAAAAAATATTTAGCACATTACAAAATAACAAAGAGTTTTTACAAAAAGCCTCTTTTATGGCAAGACTTGGATCGGGAAGTGCAGCCAGATCTGTGTGGCCCGGGTTTGTAATTTGGGGGGAAACGGATGCGGTTGCAGGTTCATCTGATGAATTAGCAATTCCTTTGCCTGCTAAAACAAATGGTTCCTTTTCCGATATAAAAGATGCCATATTGATCACAAGCCCTGAAAAAAAGAAAATTTCGAGCAGTGCAGGACACGGGCTTATGGAAGATCACCCTTTTGCAGAAGCAAGGTACAAACAGGCAAACGAAAATATAGAGCTACTAACTGATACTTTGAAAACAGGTAACCAAAATGATTTTATCAGAATTGTTGAGAATGAGGCTCTTACTCTTCATTCGCTGATGATGAGCTCTAATCCGGGTTTTACTTTGATGAATGAAAAGACCTGGAAGATAATTGACGAGATAAGGAATTACAGGGAAACGACAGGCAGATTTATTGCATTTACTTTGGATGCAGGGCCTAATGTTCATCTCCTCTATTCCGAAAAATACAAAACTGAAATCCGGGGGTTCATTGAACAAAAGTTAGTTACTTTTTGTGATAACGGACACTGGATTGATGATGGCATAAACCTGTAAGGTTTGCGCAATAAGCCCTGTGCTGGAGATGAACCTTGCAGGTTTTGAGGACCTGATGATGGAAATTTGATTTTAAAAAGATAGATGTAGGATAAAACCTTGTGTGGTTTGAGAGCTACGGACTAATAAAATATAATATTTTGTAAACTTTATATTAATATATCGCGATAAGCGTGGACGCTTATTGCATTGAAAATAAAAAATATGAACGGGAAGAGTATTTTTTACGCAAAGATTATTTTATTCGGGGAGTATGGAATTATTTTCGATTCTATGGCACTGACAATCCCGTTTACGCATTTTCATGGTGAACTGATATTCAGCGACCCATATAAATATACCGACCTTGACCTTGCCAATGAATCAAACAGTCAGTTAAAGGAGTATGCAGCCTATCTTTCCAAGTTACAGATTGAAAATAAGACTGAGTGTCAGATAGATGTTGATTCTTTTAAAAGGGATATTGAAAAGGGGTTGTATTTTGAATCATCAATTCCTCACAGTTACGGACTTGGAAGTTCAGGGGCTCTGGTCGCTGCCGTTTATGATGCTTATGC
>JAOZOC010000730.1 GCA_029933495.1 Bacteroidales bacterium | reverse complement strand
CTTTATTGTTTTCGTTATTCCATATTCTATTTTACGAAATGCAAATAAAAATTTTGTTACTACTCAGCAGCAAAATTAACAATAAGTTGTTAATATTTTTCAATAAATGGCAAATCACAGAGGATAATATTTAGTTTTATTTGCGGAATCGAAACAACAATAACCATATCAAGGAAGGAATATGAATCTCTAAAGCAAGAGAATATAGAACTCCGTGAGCAATTGACAGCAGCGTTGTTACTGATAAGAGAATTGCAAATAGAGATAGAATTATTAAAAAACGGACGAAGAAGTAAAACGAGTTCCACACCGAGTTCACAAGACTATACAAAAGGGCATAATAATAATCTAAGGGTAAAGACAGGCAAAAAGAGTGGAGGCCA
This sequence comes from Bacteroidales bacterium, assembly GCA_029933495.1. GTDB lineage: Bacteria > Bacteroidota > Bacteroidia > Bacteroidales > JAADJA01 > JAADJA01. The sequence continues at coordinate 1,459 of JAOZOC010000730.1, read as the reverse complement.
AAAAGGGCACAAAGGAAGCACCTTAAAGATGAGCGAGAGTCCAGATGAAACCCAAAAGCATTATCCGGAATATTGCAAACATTGCGGAGAGGAATTTAGTTCCAATAGTAAATTTGAATTAGATAAACGCAAACAGGAGGTTGTAATTCCCCCGATAAAAGCAAAAATAATAGAACACCAATCATTTAGCTGTACTTGTGAGAAGTGCGGGAGAGAAACGATATCAGATTTACCGGCATATCTGAAATCAAAAATTCAGTATGGTAAAAACATACAATCACTGATAACATACTTATCGGTATACCAATATTTGCCATCAAACAGGATAAAAAAATTGTTTGAAGACATATTAAATATCCCCATTAGTGAAGGTACGATATATAACATATTAGAAGCAATGGGCAATAAAGCCTTACCATCATACAATGTTATTAAAGAAAAGGTTGAAAACTCAAAGGTTGTAGGCGGAGATGAAACGGGAATAAAAATTAACGGGAAAAAAGCTTGGCTCTGGGTATTTCAAAACTCATTATACACCTATCTTAAAGCGTCTTTCAGCAGAGGTTACACAAGTGTCAGCGAAACATTTACCAATGGATTTCCTCAATCGGTGTATGTATCCGACAGTCTGCCCGCACAATTAAAAATAAAGACAAAATCAAAGCAGTTATGTCTTTCGCATTTAATAAGAGAGTTAAACAATTTTGAAGATGCATTGAAAAGCGATTGGGCAACAAAGTTAAAACAACTTTTACAGGAGTCAATCTCATATAAAAAACAAATGTCCGTTAAGGATTACAAACCAAATAACCCAAAAATAAAGTCATTTGAAAATCAGTTAACCGAGCTATTGGATATTGATTATTCAGGCAAACACAAGAAACTTCAGGCATTCGTAAAACGATTACAAAAACACAGGCATTCCATTTTAACATTTTTATACCATTTGGAGGTGCCGCCGGATAATAATGGTTCGGAGCGAGCAATAAGAAATGCGAAGATAAAAATGAAAGTATCCTGGCAGTTTAAGTCCTTTGAATTTGCAGAATATTATGCAATAATCAGGTCTGTAGTTGATACAACGATCAAAAAATCTCAAAATGTTTTTGAGGCTTTATCTTCTCTATCTGACCAAAATGTATTGGTTGCTGAGTAGTAACAAAAAATTATTAACCTATACAATTCTTTCAATGTAATAGTCAGGGTTTCGATGTTGATGGGCTATACAGGTAATATGCACTGTGTTTTTATCAAAAACATAAAGTACCAGGTATGGGAAGTTTTTTAAAATGGCTTTTCTTGTTCTTTTTCCTACTTTAGTCCAAATTAACGCTTCATAACTTCTTCATTAGAAAGAGATTTTGTTTTCCCGTTAAGAAAAGCATCATATCTTTTCTCAGATTCTTCTATCCATTTATCCTGAATTTCAATATCAGGTTTATCCAGACTTTCAAATATT
>JAOZOC010000729.1 GCA_029933495.1 Bacteroidales bacterium | reverse complement strand
TCCTGATGTAGGTTGAATAATTTGATTTCCAAATGATTTCAGAATTTCAATATTTTTGCTTGTAGAAGAATGCTTGAACATATCAAGATCCATTGCAGGAGCAATAAAAACCGGGCATTTGGCAGCAAGATAGGTAGCAACAAGTAGATTGTCAGCCAGACCATTTGCCATCTTCCCTAGTGTATTTGCAGTTACAGGTCCAATTAAATACAGATCAGCCCAATTTCCAAGTTCCACATGACTTGACCATTCACCTGTTTTTTCTTCAAAAAAATCTGTAATTACAGGATTACCTGTCAAAGTTGAAAGTGTTAAAGGAGTAACAAAATCACGTGCAGCTTGCGAAAGAAGAATTCTGACTTCAGCTTCTTCTTTAACCAGTAATCTTATAAGAAAAGGTATCTTATAAGCAGCAATACTGCCTGTTATTCCAATTAATATTTTTTTCCCTTTCAACATTTAGTTTAAAAGTCCTTATCCTGCTTTTTCCTTGGATTGCGGAAATAAATTTTATTATCAAGAAATTCTTGTATCGCAATTAGAGTAGGCTTTGGTAACCTTTCGTAGAATCTTGCAATTTCTATCTGTTCACGATTCTCAAAAATCTCCTCAAGATTATCTGTTGATGTGGCAAACTCCTGAATTTTCTGATTAAGCTCTTCTTTCATTTCCAAAGAAATCTGATTTGCCCGTTTTGATAAAATAGCGACAGACTCATAAATATTTCCTGTCGGTGCATCAAAATTGCTCATCCTTCTGGTAACTGCTTCTGAGTCTGTTTTAACTTTTTTGTAATCCATAGTATTTATATAATTGTTTTATTTTCAAAAATTATCTGTTTATTTCTTTTTGTGCCTGCTTCACCATATAATCCAAATCCTTATTGTATATGCTGTCAGGATACAATGAGATGAATTCATTATAATTATCCACTGCTTCAAGATAACGTTCCTTTCTTTTCGATCTCACGCTTTTTGAAGCATAGAAATAATAAGCTTCAATTGTTCGGAACAATGCCTCTTCTTTGAACTGTGTATCTGGATATTCTTTTAAAAAATTTTCGAATGAAGTAACTGCAGCCTTGTATCTTTTCATTTTAAGATAAAGCTTTGCTATTTCCAATGATTTCTTCTGAAGTTTGGTTCTGAGCTCATCAATAAGTTCATTACTTTTTTTAACCCTATTGCTATACGGATATGTGTTTATATATATTTGAAGTTCCTTGATAGCTTCTTTTGTGTTTGTCTGATCAAGACTATACTTTGGCGAATCAAGATATTTGCAATATGCCGACATATATGCACACTCTTCAACATATTTACTGGTTGGGAAGGTTTTTGTAAATCTGTTAAAATAATAGCTTGCCATAATAAAATCCTTCTGGTAATAGTAGGCATAGGCATATTTATACTGCATATCCTCCGATTCGTCAGTCCCGCGATAAAATGGCATCACCTGATCAAAGAGATTTAATGCCTTATAATAATCCTCTTTATCATAATATTCCAGTGCTTTAGCATATTTCAGCTTATAGTCTGAACTTTTTTGGAGTTTATTATAACCATTACAAGCAGATAAAACCACTAATAATGAGATGATTAATATGTTCTGTAAACTATTTTTAAACATGGGCGCAAAATTACACTAATTTATTGAAAATTAAAAACGTTATTTTAATGAATTTATTTTGGCAGACAAAACCTTGTAGCGTCCTGCCTTTTGCCCCTCTAAATCTCCTCTGCTTCGCTTTCGCGTAGCTTCAGCGGAGCAAAGCCGGGGAGACTAATGAGAGGATACTCCGTTTTAGCCTGCTTTCTCATTTTGCTTTTTGAATACGGAACAAAT
>JAOZOC010000162.1 GCA_029933495.1 Bacteroidales bacterium | reverse complement strand
GCCGCAATGTGAAAATTGAAATTACAGAAGAAAGAGAAAGAGACAATAAAAGGAATAAAGGGAAACGAAGAAGAAAGTAAGTTTTGAAATGGAGAAATATTTTTATTGTTTAAAGATATGAAAAAAACCCCTGCATTTAAAAAAGTGCAAGGGTAATCTGGATACCGAAAAATCGGTATTTGCGAAGATGTAAAGAACGTTCAATGTAAAACCTGACAGATTTGAAAAAATCTGTCAGGTTTAGTTTACCCCTCTGGTATTGGCCGGGTTTAATCCGGAACTGTTGATGCAGTACCGTTGTTATCAACCCAAATATCATTTTTATCTTTGTTGTCCGATTGTCCATCAAGGTTAGCATCACTTGCAAGGTAACCTAATTTTCCAACTTCCTGATACCAGACAGCTCCGTCTTCAATATCAATAGTCCCATTACCATCGGCGTTACCACCATACAATACATATGTGCCTCCTAATTTTTTTTGTCCGTTGTTGTATGCCTGCCCTGCTCCGTTAAAATTATAGGAATAGACCCCGCTATTCAATGTAAGCGGATTCGCCGACATTACGGATAGGTGATTTCGATGAGTTATTACTACGAACAGTGAATTCTGAACCGTTATGCTCCCTATTGAGAGGTAAGATTTTCCGTCTAGCCTTACAATAGAACCGTTGTTTAGGATAAAGGCAGCTTGCTTTTCAATTGATGGGGCCGTAAGGGCCGTGGCGGCATCTGTGGCATCTCTGAAATCAACCAAAACCCAGTCAACAATTGTATCCGGAATATTGGTTGACGCTTCCTGTCCGAAATAATTCCAAGGTTCTTTGTCAAACGGTTGATGGGCAGGTATAAAACCTTCTGTTGTTAATACCGAATTCATATCCGTACCGTTAAAAGGACCTTCCAAAAATGCAGTTAAATCTACTCTCAGACTACCTGTTTCATCAACAATTATATTCCTGCTGGAGCCTCCTCCAGTACTACAGTAGTATGTACCAAGCCTGTTGTTTGCAACTGGAACAAGGAAATTCAAAGCATTTGAACTTTCGCCGCTCCACACGGCAGGTTGGGGATATGGCGGATTTGCAATTGTCCATCCGTTCCATATCCAATGGAAAGGTGCCACGTCAATATCAGAGACAAAAACCATTCGCCCATTGATATAATGACCATCCTGTAAATGTATGTACTGATCTGATGTGCCAGTCATTTGAGTGTAGTAATTTACCCAATCCCCATTATTTGTAATGTCGCCTTCCACATTAACGATAAATGGACTGACCCATCCCTGAATGGTATTGTTGTTAATTAAATCCCCTGCAAAAGTTGCTAAATATTGGTAATAATCATTTTGCAAAATACCTTCGTTTATGGTAGTGCCATAAAAAGTATTTCCGTTGTTACAATTAACAGTACCATACAGGGTTGCATCGCTTAGATTACATTCGTGCAAATAATTATTTTCAGTAAACAGATTGAATCTCCCACTTACTGCATGAATATCGCTACGATATAGCCTGTTCCCGGAAAGGGAGAGGGTTGAGTTTTCGGGCATGACAAGTGTGTCGTGTTCCAGGTTGATGTCCACATTGTCAAAGGAAAGATCCGTGAGTGCGATCAACTTGCCCGATGGTTTATAACTATAAAAATAGGAGGGTGAAAACACCTGTCCGTTATCAAGATAGACTTCCTGATCACCTGAACTATAAAAACCAATTGTAGTGTTGTCCCAGATGCCATTGTTTTCGATATTACCATACATATTCATGGTTAAAGCACTTACATCATTTTTAATTGTGCCATTATTAATAAAATCACCATTAAATACTACAGTGTATGAATAATAATCGTTTTGGAAAACGCCATCATTTATGGTTGTGCCGTAAAAAACATTCAGGTTGTTACAATCAACGCTTCCTGACAAGCTCACTTCGTTCAGATTGCATTCATGCATATATGCGTTGTTTTCCATAAACAGGTTGAACCTGCCGGTTTCGGGAATGATATCGGCCCGGTAAAGCCTGTTGCCTGAAAGCGAAACAGTTGAGTTTTCGGGGACGATGAGCGTATCGTGTTCAAGATTAATATTTACGTTGTTGAACGTTAAACCTGTTGTGGCAATAATTTTCCCCGAAGGTTTGAAACTTGTAAGGTAAGCCATATCAAAGGTGTTCCCGTTTATTTCGGTAATGGTCTGATCAACATCCGCATAAAGATCAATGGCGTTGTTGGTCATTGTGCCGTTATTTGTAATATCGCCATAAAGTTTTAGCGTAAACCAACTGACCCAATTCTGGACAGTGCCATTGTTTATAAAGGTATCATATATATCAATGGGTTGCCCATAAAAATCATTTTGTAAGGAGCCATTATTGACCACAGTCCCATGGGTCGAGCAGTAACTGTTAATGTTGATATCCCCCTGAAAATTCATATCGGCAAATGAAACATTTTGAAAATAGGGCGCATCGGCATCAAAAGCTCCTTCCCCAAAAACAACTGAAGTTTCGCCCGAACCCGATAAATTGCATTGGTACAGATATGCATCGTGCATTTTCAATAAGGTGTTGGGTGGCAATATCAAATTGTGGCTGTTGAAATGAAGCCTGACATTATCAAAATAAACAATGTTGTCGATTATAATATCCCCGGATGATTTATTGTTATTTATCTGATAACCCGAAAGACTGTTCCCGTTCGTGCATTCAATATGCTGATCGTCACTTCCGGTAAGGTTGATGTACGAATTTTCCCAAACCCCATTGTTAAAGATGTCCCCTTCTATGTTTAAGGTCAGATCGGCCCCGAAATTTTGAACAACGCCATTGTTTGTCATATCGCCATGAATATTAAGTAAGTAGCCGTAATAATCATTCTCAAGTGTGTCGGTCACAAGTATATTACCATAAAAATGATTGGCTTTTACCTTTACCTTGTTCAATATCTCGGGGTTAAAAACGTGGCAATTGCTTATATATGAGGTTTCGTTCATATCAAGTTTCAGGTTTCCATTCATGGACGGCGTTGCATAAACTACTGCATTTTTGAATTGGCTTCCTTCAAATTTCAATGTCCCGTTATCGGGTATGATCAAGGTATCGTCCTTCATATCGACAATACAGCCAAGAAAATCAACATCTGTAAGGAAGAATGTTTTCCCGGAAGGTTTAAAACTCGTGAAATAGGTCATATTAAATGCATTCCCGTTTAACTCGGTAATGGTCTGGTCAACATCCGAGTAGAGATCTATGGCATTGTTCATCATTGTTCCATTATTGGTGAAATCACCATATAACTTTAGAGTAAACACACCTGTCCAATTTTGTATAGTGCCATTGTTTATAAAGGTATCGTATATATCCATGGACTGTCCGTAATAATTATTTTGCAACAAGCCATTATTGACAACAGTGCCATGTGTTGAGCAGCCATTATTGAAATTATTGTCGCCCTGAAAACCAATATCCGTGAATGAAACATTTTGAAAATATGGGGCATCGCTACTGTAATCACCTTCTCCGTAAACCACCGAAGATGACCCTGAACCTAAAATGTTGCACTGGTATAAATACCCATCGTGTATTTTTAAGGAAGCATTTACAGCGAGGTTTAAATTCAAATTATTTAAATGGATCTGTACATTATCAAAATATGTTTCAGTATTAATAAACATATCCCCTGTACCGGTATTTTGAAACTGATATCCCGAAAAACTATTCCCATTCTGACATGCAATCACATGATTCGTTGACCCTGTTAATGTTGTATAAGCATTATCCCAAGTTCCATTATTGGTAATATCACCACCAATATTTAAATTGAAATTGCTTCCATTATCTGAAATTGTACCATGGTTTATCACATTGCCCGTTACAGTTAATGTGGCACCATAATAAGTATTATTAAGCGAGCCGTTTGTATTTAAGGTTAAGCTATTACAAGAATTACCTGAAGTATGGACTGCACCATTAATTACTACACTATGGCTTACTCCGGGGACTACTCCACCCACCCAGGTCCAGGTGCTGTCCCAGGGACCTCCGGCCGAAGTTGAATAGATCGTAGTTTGAGAAAACAATGAACTATTAATCGCAAGAAAAAATACTGCAATCAATACCGGAAATTTAATGTAATTTACTTTCATAATATCTGATTTTTAAAGAAATTAAATATATAAGATTACCTTTTGCCTGCATAGAAATATGCTTTATACCGGTAAAGATACTGGATAGATTGAGAATATAAAACTCTGTTTTATATTCGGCTAACAAGAATTTATATATGGTAGGATTTAATCCATAACCGGTATTATAGCATTTCAAGAATATTGAGAAATTCTTCCTTTTTACGTCTTGAAATGGGAACTTCGGCATTATCTTTCATTACAACATAACCGCCGTCCCGCTTGCTGAAATGGTCAATATATGAAAGATTGATAAGATGTGATCTGTGGGTTCTGAAAAAGCCAAAATCCTGAAGCATATTATCAAATTCTATCAAATTTTTTGAAACAAAAATATGCTTGTTATCAGTAAGGAAAAACCTTGTATAACTCTCTTCCGATTCACATCTTATTATCTCTTTTGTGTCAACAATAAAGATATTGTCGGAAGTCTTTAAAACCAACTTTTTATGAAAATCCGACTGAGTATTCAGATTTGCAAAAAGTGCCTTTAATTTCAGGTTCAGATTCTCGGTCTCAACCATTTCCGATGCTCTTATAACTGCATTGATAAGCTTTTCCGGATTTACCGGTTTCATAATATAATCTATTGCCGAAAAATCAAATGCTTTGAGTGCAAACTCCTCATAAGCAGTGATAAAAATAAGCTTAAAATCGGTAAATTTGATGCGCTGCAACATATCGAAACCTGTCCCGTCAGGCAGATTAATATCGAGTAAAACAATTTCAGGGTGCTCTTCTTCAACTATTCTTACTCCTTCATCAACACCTGATGCCTCAACAAAACCAATTTTTTCTTTACACGAAAGCTCTACTATACTCTTTATGTTCTCACGTGCACTTTGCTCATCATCAACAATTAGAATCTTCATAGCGAATGTTATTGGGGAAGTCAGTCTTCAGTACACAGTCTTCAATCTTCAGTGCTCAGTGTTCTCTTGCCGACTAGCGACTGCAAATATTAATTACCCCAATCTGTATGGGATCTTTATTCTGACTTCCGTTCCGGTTATTCTTCCCTTTTCATCCTCCAATTGTTTTATATCCAACGAAAATAAACCTTTTTTCATTCGCTTATTAAATAAATCCAATCTTTCTTTTGAAATTACCGTTGCCAGTGACTTATGGAGCTTTTCCTTTCCTCTCCCCTGCTCTTTTGACCTCTCAACTCCAACTCCATTATCTTCTATTCTTATTAAAATACTATCTTTCCCCGGCTTGAATGAAACGCTAAGATATCCCGGATAATCAATATCTTTAAATCCATGCTCAACGGCATTTTCAATGAATGGTTGGGCAAGCATCGGAGGTATTAATGTGTTTTTTACTTTGATGTCAGGATCAATATCTACTGAGTATGAAAAAAGGTTATTAAATCTGATTTGCTGTAGTTCAAGATAATTACTTATCATTGTTATCTCTTTCTCAAGCGGAACAAATTCCTCACGCGAATTATACAGAATTGAGCGCATCAGTTCGGCGAACTTAGCGAGATAAGAGGCACCTTCAAGCGGATTTTTCATGAGGATATATGTCTGTATAGCATTGAGGGAGTTAAACATAAAATGAGGATTCATCTGCGACCGCAATAGCTTGTTTTCAAGAACAATAAAATTCCTTGTGGCCTTTGTTTTATTGTTATGGTTTATCAGCCAGCCGATTATCAAAGCCAGTAAAGCTATCATAACCAAAGAGACAATAACAATGTTTTTTCGGCTTAATTTCACATCATTTATTCTCGCCTGCTCATTAAGGATATCAATTCTGTGCTGTTTTTGTTCGGCCTGATACTTTTCCTGAATATCCTCAATCTCTTTTAGTTTTTCGATATTATAAATTGAATCTTTCAGTGCTACAAATTTGAGTTCATAATCAAGAGCCTTTTTGTAATTGCCAAGCATGGAGTATGCATCCCTGAAAGTTTCGTAGTTGTTTTTTTGAACTTCGCGATATCCAACCGCTTTAGCAATTGAATTGCTTTTTTTCAGATATTCAATTGCCTCCTTCGGTTTTTCTTCGTCTAATAATAAAATAGCAAGATTCCCGTAATTTGAGGCGAGACCGATTCTGTCGCTAACCTTTTTCTGTATTTCAATTGCCTCCAGATAAATTTTATACGATTTGTCAAATTCTCCGATCTTATTATACGTAATGGCAAGGCCTGTCAATGCAGATGCAACACCTTTTTGATAGTTTATCTCTTCATAAATGCCTTTAGCCCTGTTATAATAAACTATTGCTGAATCAAACTTCAGTTGCTTCCGGTAAATAATAGCGAGATTATTGTTCATAAATCCTGAAAATCTTTTTGAGTCCAGGCCACCTGCTAACTCCATCGCTTTTTTGTAATAGAAAAGTGCTTTGGGATAATCTTCCCAGTACCTGTAAACATTGCCAATATTATTATATGTAAGCATCACCTTTTTATCCTCATCTGCCTCCTGAAATATTTTCAGACACTGAAAATAGGTATCAATTGCCTTTTGGTATTTACTCTGGCGGTAATAGACCATCCCCATATTCCCGAGAGCCGATGCCTCTTTCTGTAACTGACCGAGTTGTTTTTCCAACTCATATTCTTTCTGATAGTAAAATAGTGCGCTGTCAAGATTTCCGGTTTTGTAATAAACTATTCCAAGTGAATGAAATACCCGTGACTTTTTTTCATCATTATCAAAACGATCAGAAACTGTTAAGCCTTTTTGCAGATAAGCCATCGCCGAATCCATTTCATTATTCTGGTAATAAGCTTTTTGAATTGACATATAATTATCGGAAACTACCTCAAACTTACCGGCTTGCTCTGCAAGTTTAATTGCCGGCAAAGCATATTTCAAAACACTATCAACCGAAATATCAATATATATTTCAGCTCTTAAAGTCAGTGAGTCAAGAGGGAGTTCATCCTGTTTTTTCTGAGCTTTAATTGAGTACGAAAAAATTAACAGTAGAAATAAAACGACTTCTCTTCTCAAAATATAGCTATGCAAAAATTTCATTTTCGTAATTTATACAAAAGTATAATATTTTGATACGAAAGTAGCAATAAATGGTTATCGAAAGGAATATAACCTGACAGAT
>JAOZOC010000161.1:1417-7263 GCA_029933495.1 Bacteroidales bacterium | reverse complement strand
TGAAAGAGGGCAAAGAATTGCCGAAGCTGTTGGTGATAGTGTCTTTAACGCCTGCGGGAAATTCAGTCTGAACGGGTCAGCATCATTGGTAAAGCAGGCCGACAAAATCATAACCAACGATACCGGGCTGATGCACGTTGCTGCCGCATTCCGCAAAGAGACCATCAGTCTTTGGGGAAACACCATTCCCGGCTTTGGGATGTATCCGTATATGCCCGGCGATGAAGAAAAGTCAACAATTCTCGAAGAGAAAAATCTTTCGTGCCGCCCATGCAGCAAACTGGGTTATGATAAATGCCCCAAAAAGCATTTTGACTGTATGCGGAAGATTGAGGTGGAGAGGATTGTGGAGCTGGCTGGGAAGTGAAATATGATTAAAACAGAAAATATTTGCATCTTGTTGGTATTGTCCCCAACAAGCAACAACTCAACAGTTCATATAGCAGGCTGATGACAACACCAACCTGGGGCAAGAAGCCAACACAACAATTCAATAAGCCCCTTTTATCCGGCCCGCAATCTCCAGATGACTGCAACAACTGGTGATACAGAAAATTGAATTGTTACCCGAATGAATGTTACATTAGTTGTTAGGAGATTTGCTGCGCAGAAATATAAATTACTTTACTAATTTTACTCCTCCACTGATTTTTCAATGATAAGTCCGGCTGCGACAATGCCGGGAGTTTCGAGTTTTGTCATTTTGTTCTCTATCTCAAATTTGGCTGTGCCGGTTTCCGGGAAACTTATTCCTTTACTAACTGGTATTTTAATTTCATAATAATCGCCTTTTTTTTCACCCTGTAATTTGCCGTTTTCTCCGATTATCCAGGTTTTATGATCGGAACTCCGCATTTCGCCTGATGGCTTGTAAATGGTAAAAACAAAATTGAATTTATTATTTGGGTATTCAGGAAGATACCTCAAGATAATGTAAATGTCGTACTCCTGGTCTGGATTTGCTACAGGATATTCAAAAGTGACAAACTTAAAACGATTCCATGAATGATTATCAAATTTATGGTATTGCTCAAACTCAGGTTTGTTTGTGCAGGATGAAAGTAAAAGCAATACTGTTGCAATCAGAAGCGTATTTATGATATTTTTTAAAACCATATTGCAAAATTAACTATTTTTTCTATTCAGCCATTTTAGAGCTTCTCTTTTTGATAAATTGGAAAGCTGTGTGTTTTCTGTGAAATTGATAACCCATTCTGCATTAGTCTTTGAATACTCCCGGAGGGCCCAGCCAATGGCTTTGTTTATGAAAAATTCTTTTGAGCCCTGCATTTTATCTATGAACCCGGTCAGAAGTTTTGTGTCAGTATCTTTTTTGTATTTCAACTGGAAAAGAATGGCAGTACGCTGCAGCCACATATTGTCCGAGTCAATCCATTTTGAAGCAGATGGTATTGTCATCTCAGGGAATAGCTTAAAGTGTGTACCCACCAGATTGGCTGCAATAAAATCCACTGTATCCCACCAGGATTTATTGACAATTGTAAATTCGTACAATTCAATACGTTCTTTACCGGCTTTTTTTGCGATATTCTTCAGCATTTCCATTGCAAAATACTGAAATTCGCGTTGTGGCTGCTGCCAGCAATCTTTTACAATTTCTTCCACTTTATCATAATCAGGTAGTCCGTTCTCTTTATAGAACTGCCTGATAATCTCTTTTCGCAATGGTGATTTAATCCCGTAAAACTCATACCGGTTTCGCATATACTTTTTTGCACCAACAGCTATAGCTTCATCGGCATTCTGCTCAAAAAGCTGCTGCAAAGGTTTTAAATAGTTGTGCATGATGTTTTTATTTATTGTCATAATGAGCAAGCGTCCACGCTTGCATTATGTACCATGCAAGCGTGGACGCTTGCTCATAGTTTAGTTAACAATAATCAGCTTCTCAACTGCAATTGTCTGATTGCTTTTTGACAAATATCTGACAAAATAGGTTCCAACAGGCAGGTCTTTGGGTTTCCATTTGAAGCTTGAGGTTCCTCTGTCCAAATGTGCTGTATCAATCACTTTTCCTGTTTCATCATAAAACTCAAACGTTCCGGGTTGTTCATAGTCAATTATGAAAAAGTCACTTGAAGGATTAGGATGTATCTTTATTGCAGACTCTTTTAGATTTTGCTTATTGTGAATTCCAGTGAAAGTATCGTCGCCAACTGCAATTGTATATTCTCCCCTTTGTAAATTATCAACATAGAATTTTCCAATAGACCATATTCCAATTACGGAGTAATCGATTTGATGCCAGTCATCAGCAGCTCCGGTACGATATAATAAAATAACAGTATCATTGACACTCAAAAGGCTGTCGTCAAGAAAGCCTGTTTTAGTGTATGTAAATTCACCGGTTGCATCAAAATCATTCGGGAATATACCGTCAATCCTCCAATATCTGTAATTTGAAAGAGTGACACCCGGAATGGGGGTTTTAAAATCATCGGGCGGTGCCCAGTTATGTTCAACTCTGACTAATGCAGAATCTGAAACTTGATTTACTACTAATTTTAAGAAAGTTTTTGGATAATAGTATGATCCTGTCTCTTTAATTACTTTGTTTAAATCAGTTACAGCATCACAAAGTTTAAAGTTGTAATCGCATAAAGCAATAGTAGGGACAAAAGGAATTTGCTTTACGGAAGATCCTCCAGAACTCCCTGAGAAATGTACTGTGTCGGTATACTGATTCCAGTCGTCATCCATAAATGTCACTTCAACAATATTATAGTCACCAATGAATTCGGGACCATGGCGGCGCTGACGCATAAAAACAGTTACATCAGCTCCATTTCCTGCAGGAATAACATTAAAAGAATCTATTGAATACTGAGGTGTTCCGGAATGATAAACCCAGTTATTGAAAAATCCTGACATTTCAAATCCGGTATAATCTGTAAGGAAGGTTTCCATATCATAAGATGAGGCATAATTATATTTGAAATTTTCCTGATATGCTTTCATCGCATCAAAAAACAATTCATCACCGAGGTATCCTCTTAAGGAGTGTACAACTGTTGAACCGCGTGGATAGGCAGTCATTGCATAGGTTTTGTCCTGGGGTATTTGATTCAATGGGAAGTAGCTGCCATCGCCACTGGAGGTATGGCAGAATTGAATTATTTGGGCTAGTTTGCCATACACATAGTCGCGAAATTCCTCTTCTCCATATAACTCCTCACGGTAAATGGCTTCATTGTAAACAGCCCAGCCTTCGTTTAACCACATCTCTTCAGCGCTCGAACAAGTAACGTTATCGCCAAACCACATATGTGAGAGTTCGTGTGCAATTGTGCTTTCGCACGAAAGTCCGCCGTCAATGCAGAAATGCGGAAGAGCAATATTTGTTACGTGCTCCATTGCCCCGATACCAGTTCCTACGTAGCCTATTCTGTTCCATCGGTATGGCCCCCATTTATCCTCATAGACTGACATAATCTGTTTCAGATTAACAAAAGAACCGGCAACCTTAATTGAATCCTGGGGTCTCACATAAATTTCAATTGGAATATCAGCTTCAATTCCATTATAAACGTCTGTTACTGCAATATAATCGCCAACAGCTATTGAAGCGAGGTATGTTGGGATTGTATGATCAAGTTTCCAGTGATAGGTTTTTGTTCCGTTGCCGTTGTTAATTATATCAACAAGAAGGCCTCCGCAAACTGCCTTTTTCGTATCTTCAACTGTTCCGTAAACGTCGTAAAATGCTCTGTCATGAAAGTCGTCAATACAAGGAAACCAAGTTTTTCCAAGATTGTGGGGAATAGTAACAAATCCCACTCCAAGGTTAAAGGCATACTGATTATCCCAATGAAAACCTCCCCAGCCTTCGTGAAACGGAACTCCGTGGTAATAAATTCTCACATTAACGTTATCCCCTGCATTCAGAGGAGCGGACAACGGAATTGTGATGATGTTATCAATATGTGTGAAGTTTGTAACCTGCACATCATTTACAAACACAGAATCAGTTGTAAGACTCATTAATTCAAGCTTAATTTCATTCAGATTATTGATTTTTGAAGCAAGCTCTACATCGGTATAGCCTCCTATTTCGTGCCCCGAAAAGTCGGTGACCGTCAAATGAATGTTGTAATGAATCGCATCAAGTGTATCGCTAATCAGTGATTTTTCAAAGGACAGCGTATGACCGCATTTCGGGCTTTCCTGAGCCAATGTAATGCCAAGGGAAAGGGCGATTGCAATTATGGATGCAAGTATGGATTTTTTCATTTGAATATTATTTTATGGGGTCTAAACATTTTATTATTTATTATTGCACATTTTGTATGCTGTTGGAAACTGATTAATGTCAACATCTAAACCAAACCGTTTCATTGCTAATTTGTCATTTAAATACTCTTTCCTTTGGTCAATAACCGGGTCGAAATTTATTCCAAGTTTTAAGATCATTTTATTTATTCTTTGTTGCTCATCTTCATCAAGGTTTGAGTTTGCAACAAAAATATGCATATCACAATCATACTCAAGCAGTTCATCCTCATTATAACCTTTTGTATCAGGTTTGAGAATATCATCAATATCCTGCTTCCCTTTTACTTTTGTATTAATATCAGTATCAATGACAAACAAGTTACTCCATAACCAGGCTTTCTCCTTTTTTAGTGACGGGTCAAAATGGTCCAACTGACCTTTAAATTCCGGTTTTTTAAATTTATATCTGCCATCTTCCCAATTTGAGCTTTCAATTAACTCTTTCGCACATAATCTCATTTCAGTATAGGCACATAAGCCTTCCTGAATATGTAGAAGGTTCATTACAATATCGGTATAAAACTTATTTTTGGAAGAGTTATATTCAGGATGATTTTTGTCCCTGATGCTATCTTCCCACTGTTTATACCTGGTTGAAAGAATTTTTGATTTATCTATTTTTCTCATCGGTTATTTTACTTCCCAGTCAAGTAATTCAGCTAATTTTTTATACTCTTTGTATATTTCCGTTTTCTTTTCAGGATTTTTTTCCTTTTCAATTTGTTTACCAATGGAAGACAATTCCATCAGTTTTTCAATCCTCTTTTCGTTACCTCTCTCTTTGATATCAAATATTTTTGTCAGGATTGAGTCCCATCGTAAATACTGCGGATTAATAAAATAATTATCTACGTGTCTTTCGCCATCATAGTACTTTTCCTGAAAGACCAGTCCTTTATCATAATCGAATTTAAGTTCAACAATTTCCCACGGCTCAAAAGAAGAAGCTATTACAGGTGAATGTGTTGCAAAGAAAAACTGAGCATTTGGAGCCAGAGAGGTGTAATAATCAATAATCTCTTTTTGAACGTCAGGATAAAGCGAACGTTCGGGTTCATCAATTAAGATTATGGCATTTTCCGTATTAAGTTTATAGATTGGAATTGCAGTAAGAACAACCTGCTTTGTTCCGGTGCTCCATATATTATATAACACTTCTTTCCCATTTATTGTCTCCATTTTAATAAACTGGAGGTCTTCTGCCCTTTCAAAATCGAAATCCGATTTTATTCTAATATAGAAACGTTCAATTACAGGGTTCAGCACTTTTGCCAGTTCCTTAAAGGGACTTGGGTTTTCATTCTGCCAATTTTTAAACTCTTTAAGTATTTTATTTGCCTCCTCTGTATTTTTAACCAGAGCTTTTGCAATTCTTTGGCTGTAACTCAGCTCCTTAACCATATAGTCACTTGCATCAAGTAAAATTGACTTCCATATCTCTACCGGGTCATCTTTTTCGAAATCAAATATTTTCTTTTTTTCTAATTTTCTTTTTTCTGATGAAACTCTAGAATTATGTTCTTTTTCTGTATTTAAATAAATGAGTGGATCTT
>JAOZOC010000161.1:0-1407 GCA_029933495.1 Bacteroidales bacterium | reverse complement strand
ACCTTTGTCTGCCGAAAAGTTTGATTTTTCAAGTAATTCGGAAGGAAAATATAGCAAAACTTTGTTATTGGTATTATGATATAGATACCAGTTAAGATTGCCTTTTTCAAAATAGTTAGATTGAAATTCTTTTTTTTTGGAAAACTTACCCAATACACCTGTTAAATTGTCAACAATAACTTCAATTGAAAAGTCTTTAGATAAACCATTTTCATTTTTAATATCAATGCTATCTCTTGATTCACTAATAAGTTCGTTTATAATTTTTAAAATAGTCGTTTTTCCCGCTCCACTCTGACCGATTATGCAAACCTTCTCCAAAGGTTGTCCTTCCTTTTCATGTCCTTTCGGATATGTTAATTTCAGATGGAAATCCTTAAACTGGTGAAAATCGTTAATATCTATTGCAGTAATTTTCATTTGGTTATTATAATTTTGATTTCTGTTGTATTACTTCTTGAACTTGTTTTGTCAATTCCGGGATTTTGTTTTTTATAACATCCCAAACGATGGAATAATTAATCCCAAAATAATCATGAATTAACTTATCACGCATTCCGGCCATATTCTTCCATTGGATTTCTTTCCACTGAAGCTTAATATCAGCAGGTATTTTCTTTGAAGCTTCTCCAATAATTTCAAGACTCCTGACAACGGCTCTTTTTAAAACTTCATTATTGATAAAATCATCTTTAGAGGTCTCATTTGTGACATTTTCAATAATAAACAGGCACTCGTCAAGTATATGCTTTAATATTTCAACATAATTTTTAGACATATTCAGTTTCCTCCAAAATATATGAACCAATATGCTTGCTTAATCCGTTTTTAGTTACTATTTCAATTTTATAATTTTTAAACTCATTTTCTAAAATATTATTTATGGCCATTAGATTATCAAACGTTTCCCGGTTGGGAAAAAAATCAATTAAAATGTCAATATCACTACTGTCATGTTGCAATTCTTTTGAATACGAGCCAAATAGTCCTATTTCACAAACACCATATTCAGCTAATGGCTCTTTTAAATGCTGCAGGGTTCTAAGTATGATTTCTTTAGTTAACATTTCTTTTTTTCTCCAAAATTACAACATTTCCGTAATCTGTTTTAATTTTTAGTTAAAAAATGAACTTATTAAAGAGAATTAATAGTCTCTATTTGTGAAATTCCTGCTTTTTGGTTGAAATATTTTTACTTTGCAAAAGGACTTAATGCTCTTAACTCCTTAATGTTAGTCAGCCTTAATGGGTACAATCCTGTTTGTTTTTGTTTGTTCACGTTGAGATATATAGGCATTAGTACTTTTGTTCTTTTTAAGAATCACTCCTGCGAAACATCAATCAATGTTTGTCTGTATGCATTGAAAACATTCGCTCTTGAAACAAAACCGACATATTTTCCTTTAT
>JAOZOC010000728.1 GCA_029933495.1 Bacteroidales bacterium | reverse complement strand
TCAAGTATTGTAATAGTGTCGGATGTTTCAACAGGATATTGGCCGTAATCAACAAGTTTTTCAAACAGTTCGTCAACGTTTGTCATATTAAAATTCCCTGCGAGAACCAGATTTCTTGTAAGCCAGTTATTTGCCCTTTTAACCGGATGAAGGTTGCCAATCTCATTTTTGCCGAAAGTTCCGTAACGAAGATGCCCCAGAAACAATTCTCCTGTAAAATCAACATTTGCTTTTAACCATTGTAGATCTCTGAGGCGTTTCGGGTGTCTTTTTTGTAGCTTGGCAAGCCTGCTATAGATTTGATTAAAAATGTCCTTAATTGGTGAATCGTTGTTTGAGCGAATACGGTTGATGTATTTGTGTCCTGGCTCCATATCCAGTTTTATTCCTGCTATCCCTGCACCGTCTTGTCCGCGGTTATGCTGTTTCTGCATCAGAAGGTGTAATTTCTGGAGGCCGTAAAAACTTGAGCCATATTTGGAGAGATAGAACTCCAGCGGTTTTTGCAGCCTGACCAGTGCAATTCCGCATTCATGTTTGATAAGTTCGCTCATTTATCAATGAAATTTTAAAACATTTTACAGGACTATTAACAAAATTGTGACCTTTGCAAAAATAATACATTAAATATGAAAAGGACATTTACATCAGTATTTTTTATTTTATTTGCATTGATTGCAGTAAGTCAGTATGTTACACCAGGTACTGGAATTAGCTGGAGTCTTGATGACCTTGTGCAGAATTCATCGGGAGTTGTTACACTTGAAAATGATACCTATTATTTATGGGATGATATAACGGTTTCAGAGAATGATACGGTAATAATTCTAACAGATGGGATTATGAAAATATCTGACGGAAAGATAGTTACAATAGCCGGGATACTTCTTGTTGACCCTCCCTTAAATTTCACTTTTACAGCCAATGACACAACCCAGAACTTTCTGGGTTTCAGATTTGAAGAGTCTTCCGATTCTTATTTAAGCAGGTGTAAGATTGAGTTTGGAGGAGGTATCAAACTGATAGGCTCCGACTTAACCATTGAGGACTGCATTATCACGAAGAATGATAAATCGAATTCAACCGGAGCAATTGATGTTTTTCAGTCGAACCCATTAATAAAGAACTGTGAGATATACGAAAACTTGGGTCCAGCGATTATGTCGGCTGCAAATTCCGGCTCCTCTCCGACTGTCTCAGGTAATAATGTTTATCATAATAATACGGTAAACGAAAATATGCCCCAGTTGAATTTTGGTACAACATCTGAAAGTGCTGAGCTTCAAATAATTGATAATGTAATTGAAGGATTTTATGACAACGTTGGGGGTATTGCGGTTTCAACACTTGCAGGAGGAAGCGTTTTATGCAAAATTCAGGGGAATATAATTACAAATAACAGATATGGTATCGCCGTATATGGCAATAATATTAATTCAGAGATAACGGAAAATGTAATTTCAGATAATAATATCCAGAACGATCCGATGCTGGGGGGAAGCGGAATTAATTTTTGGGGAGATACAACAAATGTCTCACTTATTTCGGGAAATGAGATATCCGGTAATCTTTGGGGTGTTACAATTCAGAATAAAGCACGTCCAAATCTTGGACAGCTTGGTGAGGATACTGTTAATATTGGAAATAACCTTATTTTTAACAATGGAAACGAAGGAATCGTCTATGCTCTTTACAATAACACTCCGGAGGATATTTTTGCCGAAAATAATTATTGGGGAACATATAACCTTGACACCGTTGAGATGTATATTTTTCACCAACCTGATGATCCGTCTCTCGGATTTGTTGACTATCTCCCCATAAAGGACTATCTGACAGGAGAAAAAGAAA
>JAOZOC010000160.1 GCA_029933495.1 Bacteroidales bacterium | reverse complement strand
TAAGGATAAATGTTATAATGTCCGGAGGAATGAAAAAGCTGTTATACTTGTTAATTCTGATTTTCCCCGTTTTATCGCTGAAAGCTCAAAAGAGTCTTCCTGATACAATTAGTGCTTATTTCTCTGATGAAAAAATAACCCTTGATGGTAAACTTACTGAGAATTGCTGGCTAAAGGCCAGTAAGATAAGTAATTTCACCCAACGAGAGCAAAAGGAAGGTGAACCTCCAACAGAAAAAACAGAAATAGCAATTGTTTACAATACAAATGTGATATATATTGGGTTTTGGGGTTATGACGATGAGCCTGACAAAATAATCGCCCAAAAAATGGATCGTGATTTCAGTTGGAGCACAGACGATAATTTTGAAGTAATTATCAGTACGTTTAATGATAACCGTAATGGCTACCTGCTTGTTATTAATCCTAATGGAGCAAGGGCTGATGTTTTAATATCAAATGAGGGAGAAGGTTTCAACAAAAGCTGGAATGGTGTATGGGACGTTGCAACAACAATAACCAGTGAAGGTTGGTTTGCCGAGATACAAATCCCCTTTTCAACATTGAAATTTAAAAAAACTGAAAATCAGACCTGGGGAATAAATTTCGAAAGAAATATAAGGCGTAAAAAAGAGCAGGTTATGTGGCAGGGCTGGTCGAGGATTTTTGAGATTGAGAAAATTTCGCAGGCAGGAAAATTGACTGGGCTTAACAATATTAAGGCAAAAAACAAAGTGGAACTGAAGCCTTATGTCTCTGGAGGAGTTGAGTCTGCCAGAGGTGAGGCCTGGGAGGATAGATATAAAATTGGTGGGGATGCAAATATTGATGTCACTCCTACCCTGAAACTGAATCTAACTGTAAATACAGATTTTGCACAGGTTGAATCGGACAGAGCACGTATTAATCTTTCAAGGTTTTCGCTTTATTATCCCGAAAAAAGACAGTTTTTTCTTGAGGCAAAAGACCTGTTCCAGATGAATGTTGGGAATAGAAATCAAGTGTTTTACTCCAGAAAGATAGGACTTCAGGATGGTCAGGAAGTGCCGATTATTGGAGGTGCACGGATATTTGGTAAAGAAAACAGAACCTCTATCGGAGCTATGTCAATTCAAACAATTGCAAAGGATTCGGTAGAGACAACAAACTATTCAGTAGTCAGGGTTAGGCAGGATATTGGTAACCAGTCGAGTGTTGGCGGGATTATTACTTCAAAACTGCTAAATGGCAGACACAATGTTGTTTACGGTGCAGATTTTACCTATTCAACATCAAAGATATTCAACGATAAGAATTTAATCATTAATGGTGCTTTTGCTCAATCGCAAACCAGCGACTCAGTAAATAACACAAACTCATCTTACAGCTTCTCTCTTTCCTATCCCAACGACATAATCGAATATGATCTTGCTGTTGTTGGGATTCAGCAGCATTTTAATCCTGAGATGGGCTTTATCCGCAGGCATAACTATCGTATGTACTATACCGAACTGCAATTTAATCCACGCCCTAAGTTTCTGCCCTTTTTCAGAAATCTGATTCTTAAACCTCTGGATATCAATTATTATGTTAATGAGCAAACTAATAAACTTGAAAGTATTTTTTATGAGCTGAGACCTTTCGGATTTGTAACAATGAGTGGTGAAGTGGCCGAGTTTAATGTGCAGTGGCTTTTCGATAAGCTTGATGAGCCATTTGAGCTGCTTGATACAGTAATCATCCCTGTAGGAGAGTATTGGGATCAGAGAATGGAGGTCCAGGTTGAATCTTTTCAGGGCAGAAGACTTTCAGGTGAGATTTTTGTTAACTGGGGTGAGTTCTATACCGGGAAGCGTACCCGCCTGTCAACTGCCGGAAATCTGAATATCAATAAGCATTGGAACTTATCAGCAGAATGGAGCAGAAACTACCTCTATTTTGATAATCTTGATTTTGTGACAGATGAGATTGGCGGGCGTGTGATTTATGCCTATAATCCCAAGCTAAACACAAGCCTGTATGGACAATGGAACAACGAAGATGATGAGATATTGCTTAACTATCGCATAAACTGGATACCAAAGATTGGTAGCGATTTTTACTTTGTAATAAATCAGGTTATTGAAACGGGAAATAATACTATAAAGCTTACTCAAACGACCATACTTGCAAAGCTAATCTGGCGATTTGCATTGTGATTTTTCAACGAATAATAACTATTTGTCAGTTGAGTTGTCAGGCACATCCGACTTACTGATGCCCATAATTGCATCAGCCGGCACAAACCCGATAAGGCCTTTATGCTTTATTGCCCAGCACTGATCGCTGGCAATATATTTATACATCATCACAATATCATTGATATTCAGCTCAATTTCAAGAGTTTTTGAATTCTTATCCGGCTTTGATCTCAAAACAGAATGCTTAATAGCCTTTGCAGGAGTGGGATTGTCGCCAATTTTATACTGTTCTCCAATTAATATCTGTTGTAAAATAGTTAAGTCCTTTTCTTTTTCGTCAATTTGTTTTTGAAGCTCTTCTATCTCATTTTCTATTATGTTGATACTATCCTGATAAGAGGCCACCTTATCCGTATTCTGAGCTGATGTGCTAAAAAATAAAAACAATATGATAACCGGAAAGATTGATTTAATCCAGTTGCTTAAAAGTCCTGACTGAGATATGTTTGAGTTCATTTTTGAGTTTATTTAATGTAATGCCAACTATTATTTTACTGATTTGTGAAAATAATATTGCGGTGCAAAGGTATATATTTTTACGGATTTTAAAAGGATGGTTTTATTATAAAAAGAATTTATATATTTGAAGGCTGAAATTAATTAACCAAAGCCATGGGGAGGAAATTGTGGGATTATTATTAACGGTGAGATAGAGAAAAAGAAAAGGCGATTCATAAGAACCGCCTTGAATGTTTTCACAACGGAATAATCCTTATTGTGAATTGCTTCATTTTGTAGTTGCAAATATATATATAAAAATTAATACCGACATAAATTATGAAAAAAATTCTTGGATTGGATTTGGGAACAACATCTATTGGATGGGCTTATGTAAACGAAGCAGAGACGAAAAATGAAAAATCATCTATTATTAAACTTGGTGTGAGAGTAATCCCATTAACAACTGATGAAGAAAGTGATTTTTCGAAAGGAAAGGCAATATCAATCAATGCTGACAGGACATTAAAAAGAGGTGCAAGACGTAATCTTGATCGATTTCAATTGAGACGTGATAGCCTTATTGAAATTATGACAAATATTGGTTTCATTTCAAGTGAGACAATGTTAAGCGAAGAAGGTGAAGGTTCAACGTTTTATACTTATCGAATGAGAGCTAAAGCGGCTAAAGAAAAAATTGAAATGGAAGATTTTGCAAAAGTTCTTTTAATGTTAAACAAGAAGAGGGGATATAAAAGTAGCAGAAAAGCGAAGCAAGAAGATGAAGGTACTGCAATAGACGGAATGGAGGTAGCAAAATATCTTTATGATAATAATTTAACTCCAGGTCAATATGTGTTTGAAATATTAAAAGAAGGCAAAAAGTATATTCCTGATTTTTACCGTTCGGATTTGCAAAGTGAATTAGATCAGGTATGGAATTTCCAAAAACAGTTTTATCCCGAATTTCTTACTGAAGAATTTAAAGAACAAATTAAAAATAAAGGTAAACAGGCAACGTCTAAAATTTTTCTTGGGAAATATGGTATTTATACCGCTGAAAATAAAGGAAAACGAGATGAAGTGAAATTGCAGTCTTATAAATGGAGAAACCAGGCAATTTCTGAACAACTTACAAAGGACGAATTAGCATACGTTATTGTTGAGATCAATAATAATATCAACGCTTCAAGCGGATACCTTGGAGCAATAAGCGATAGAAGTAAAGAACTGTACTTCAACAAACAAACTGTTGGTCAATTTCTTTACAAGCAATTGCAAAATAATCCACATTCAAGGTTGAAGAATCAAGTTTTTTATCGTCAGGATTATCTTGATGAATTTGAGGAAATTTGGGAAAAGCAAATGGAATTTCACCCAGAGCTGACTAAAGAATTAAAAATAAAAATTCGGGATATTGTCATATTTTATCAACGCCGGTTAAAATCTCAAAAACATCTTATAAGTAATTGCGAATTTGAAAAATACCACAAAGCTATTCCCAAGTCTTCGCCTTTGTTTCAGGAATTTAAAATTTGGCAAATACTTAATAATATTGAATTAAGAAATATTAATACAAGAGATAGGTTTTATTTAGATCAGGATACTAAATATATGTTGTTTAGCGAAGTGAATATTAAGAACAAGCTATCTAATACTGAAATTCTTAAGCTGCTTGTTGATAAACCAAAAGAATACGAACTTAATTATAAAGAGATCGAAGGAAATAGAACTAATGCTGAATTATATAATGCATATCAAAAAATATTAGAGTTTGAGGGAAATAATTTTGACTTTTCCAAAATGAAATCTGATAGAATTAATGAAGAAGTAAGTACAAAGTTTTTAGAATTGGGTATCAATACAGATATTTTGTTTTTCAATCATAATATTGATGGGAATGATTTTGATAAGCAAGCTATTATGCAGCTTTGGCATTTGCTATATTCGTCTGAAGATGAAATTAAATTGGTGGAGAAAATTACTGAGAAATTTGGATTCAAGAAAGAATATGCAAAAATGATTGCAAATATACCATTACAAGTAGACCATGGTAGTTTATCAGCCAAGGCTATCCGTAGAATTTTACCCTATTTGAAAGAAGGCAACACATATGATGTTGCGAGTAAATATGCTGGGTATAATCATTCTTCTTCATTAACAAAAGAAGAATTGACTAATCGTGAATTGAAAAATAAGTTACAGTTGTTGCCAAAGAACTCATTAAGAAATCCGGTAGTTGAAAAGATTCTTAACCAAATGGTTAATGTGATTAATGCGATTATTGCAAATGAGAATTTGGGCAAGCCGGACGAGATTAGAATAGAGTTAGCGCGTGAGCTTAAAAAAAGTGCTAAGGAAAGAGAAGAAGCTACAAAAGGGATCAATAAAGCTACTATCGAACACGAGAGAATAAGAAAACTGCTTCAAACTGATTTTGGAATTAGCAAGGTTACCCGTAATGATATCATTAGATATAAATTGTGGAAAGAGCTTGAGAGCAATGGATATAAAACAATTTATACAAATACGTACATTCCAAAGGAGGAACTATTTTCAAAAAAGTTCGATATAGAGCATATTATTCCACAGGCAAAGCTATTTGATGATTCATTTTCTAATAAAACACTTTCGGTACGACATGTGAATATTGACAAGAGTAACGAAACAGCTTATGACTTTTTGAATGAGAAATTGAGTGAAAAAGAGTTTGAACAGTATTTGTTGCGCATTGAAAAAATGTTGAAGAATAGTAATATCAATAAAGCCAAATATAATAAGCTTAGAATGAAATCTTCTGAAATCCCTGATGGATTTATTGAGCGCGATTTGCGTAACAGCCAATATATAGCAAAAAAAGCAAAGCAAATGCTTGAGGAAGTGGTTAGAACGGTTAACACAACAACTGGAAGTATAACTGGCCGTTTGCGAAGTGATTGGCAATTGATAAATGTAATGAAAGAATTAAATCTACCAAAATATGAAAAGCTTGGTTTAGTTGTAACTATTAAAGGGAAAAACGGGAAGGATGAAAAACGTATTATGGACTGGACTAAAAGGGATGATCATAGACATCATGCAATGGATGCATTAACGGTTGCTTTTACTTCATATAGCCATGTCCAATATTTGAATAATTTGAGTGCTCGAAATAATGCAACTCATAAAAAATTTCATGATGTTTATCGGATTGAGCAAAAATATCTACATCGGGATAAAAATAATAAGCTGCTCTTTAATCCTCCTATACCATTAGCAGAATTTAGAAATGAAGCAAAAAAGCATTTAGAAGGTATTCTAATTTCATTTAAAGCAAAAAACAAAGTAGTTACAAGAAATAAAAACAAAACTAAAATTAAAGGTAAAGAGAACTTCAAAGAGAAAACTGAATTAACACCAAGGGGGAAGTTGCATAAAGAAACTGTTTATGGCAGGATAGAACAGTATAAAACAAAAGAAGAAAGGATTGGGACTAAATTTGATTTACAAAAAATCAAACAGGTTGCCAAACAATCATTCAGAGAAGCCCTATTGATAAGATTAGCTGAATTTGATGGCAACCCGAAGAAGGCTTTTGGTGGAAAGAATGCACCGGGTAAAAACCCAATATATGTGGATGATGCTAAAACTATAGAAGTTACTGCAAAAGTTAAATTGGTTTGGAAGGAAGATAATTTTACTATTCGTAAAGATATTACCCCCGATATAAAATTGGACAAAGTTATTGATGTAGGCATTAAACGGGTTTTGAAAAGAAGACTGGAAGAATTTGACGGAGATGCAAAAAAGGCTTTTGCAAACCTTGATGAGAGCCCTATTTGGCTAAATAGAGAAAAAGGAATCAGTATTAAACGTGTTACAATTTTCGGGGTTAGCAATGCAGAAGCAATACATTATAAAAAAGACCATAACGGTAAATTTATACTTGATGAAAGCGGGAGAAAGCAAGCTGTTGATTTTGTAAGTACAGGTAATAATCACCATATTGCTATTTATAGAGATGAGAATGGAAATTTACATGAAGAAGTTGTTTCATTTTATGAAGCAGTACACCGTGTAAATGCAGGATTACCAATAATTGATAGAGCTAAAGATGGATTGGAGTTTTTATTTACTATGAAACAAAATGAATATTTTGTTTTTCCTTCAAGTGACTTTGATCCAAACGAGATTGATTTATTAAATCCAAATAATTCGAGTTTAATTAGTCTGCATTTATTTAGGGTCCAGAAGATTTCTTCAAAAAATTATGTTTTTAACCACCATCAAGAAACAAAAGCAGTTGATGGTGAATTATTGAAAAAGAAAAAGGAACTAGCTAAAATAACATATAATTTTATACAAACTCCATCAAATTTAGAAGGCATAGTCAAGGTCCGCATTAATCATTTAGGAGAAATAGTAAAAGTTGGTGAGTATTATTAATGCCATAGTACCCTTTGGTGTAGCTTGATACGATGTCGAGGTGTAAACAAAAAAAATGAATTTCGAAAAAGGATATATATATCATATTTACAACCAGGGCAATAATCGTCGCAAGATTTTTTTTAAGCGCAAAAACTACCTGTTTTTCCTAAAGAAAATCAAAACCTATGTTACCCCTTATACAGATATTTTAT
>JAOZOC010000727.1 GCA_029933495.1 Bacteroidales bacterium | reverse complement strand
ACCTTGACATACAAATGGTTACAAATCTGATAGCATCAAAGGAACAAATCGATAAGTTTCCCGGACTTAAAGTAGGTTCAATGACTGAAGCATCGATTGACGGCAACTGGGAGTAATCACTAGCAGATGTCCGGGCACTTCAACCAGATATTTGGTAAGTTCGACGAAGCTTTCCGCAAAGACCGTTCGGAAGAATATAAGTTATCCATTCTGCTCTCGCAGAATGGATTTTCTTTTACTCTATTTCACACTGAACAAAATTTCCTCTCAGGATTAGCTTCATTTGAATATAAAGGATCGAGAAGAATCAGCGACTATTGTAATCTATTCCGGGAGTTTGCCGAAAGTAATGAATACCTTGCGCTGAAATATTATAATGTCTCCATTCTTTATGAAAGCCCGAAAACCACTCTAATCCCTTCTCCTCTTTTTGACGAAAAAGAGAAAAAGCGACTTTCAGGATTCAATTTCAATAAAGGTTCGGAAGATGCAATTCTCTTTGACCTCCTTATTAATCTTGATGCCTATAATATATTTTCGATACCTGGAGATATTCAGAAAATGCTCAATAATCTGTTCCCTGGCTGCAAAATACACAGCCACACATCAGCACTGATTGAGAGTATTCTGATTCACTGCAAAAACCTTCCTATAAAGAAGCGGGCTTTTGTTAATATCAGAAAAAATGCAATTGACATCCTAATTGCTGAAGGGAATAAGTTACTTTATCAAAACTCATTCTCGTACTTAAGTAATGAAGATTTTATTTATTATATATTATTTGTATTAGAGCAGCTAAGAATTACTCCGGAAGAGATTGACCTAAGCCTTATGGGATTAATTGATAAAGATTCAAAACTATTTGAAATTGTATATAAATATGTCAGGAACGTTAAGTTTGAGAAACTGAGCGACACTTTTTTATACAGTTATGTTATCAAAGAGATTCCTGAACATTCCTTTCTTAACCTAATAAATTTACACAGATGCGAATTATAAGTGGTAAAAACAGAGGACGGAAAATTGTTGCACCAAAAAACCTGCCTGTAAGACCAACAACAGATATGGCAAAGGAGAGCCTCTTTAACATCATTAATAATTTAACAGGAGTTGCCAATCTTCTGGTTCTTGATCTGTTTGCAGGCACAGGCAATATCACTTATGAATTTGCTTCACGGGGTTGTGAGGCTGTAACCTCAGTTGACAGTAATATAAAATGTACAACTTTTATTTCTCAAACTGCCCAACTGTTAAATTATGAAAATGTATATGTAATAAGAGCCGACTACCGTCAATTTCTTAACTCATCCGGCGGACTATTTGACCTTATTTTTGCTGACCCCCCCTACAATATGGAAAATTTTGACAAAATTCCGAATTTGATTTTTGAAAATTCACTATTAAATAAAAACGGAATATTGATAATTGAGCATTCTGATTCCATTGATTTTACAAGCCATTCGCATTATTATGACCACCGTAAATACGGTAAAGTAAATTTTACATTTTTCAAATTTCAATAGCATTTAAAAAAATAATCGATTCTGCTTTGCTATTTATCATTTTTTTTCTACTTTTGCCGTCCTTTTTGAAAAAGGATTTTAGAAATAAATTGAATTAAATTAATTAAAAAAACTATTATGTTAAATCAGTATGAAACCGTTTTCATCTTAACTCCCGTTTTATCTGACGATCAGGTAAAGGAAGCGGTAAAAAAGTATCAGAAGCATCTGAAAGAAAAAGGCGCTGAGATTGTTTATGAATACAATTGGGGAATGCGCAAACTGGCTTATCCAGTTCAGAAAAAATCAACAGGATTTTACTATTTGATTGAGTTCAAATCGGAGGGTGATA
>JAOZOC010000726.1 GCA_029933495.1 Bacteroidales bacterium | reverse complement strand
TTATTAATACATTTATGGTGCCGGACAACAACTATATTCAATCTATGAAAGTTGATGCCGGCAAGGAAATATTAATAATAGGAAAAAGTTATAAAACAATTATCTATTCATTGGTAAATCCAAAATATCCTGAATTGATTTCGGAAATTCAGGCTACTGCTTTTAAATCGGTTATTGATGAAAATAACCTGATAATTGCAGGCGAGCAGAATATTATAATTTTCGACATAACCGACCCCGAAAATCCTTTGCAACTTTCCAATACCTTAGTGTATTTCTCAAGCGGAGTATTTTGTATAAACGATAATTATTTATATTCATTCACGCAAACCGGTTATAGCGGCCCACATTCAATTATCACCTTCGACATCAGCAACCCTGAAAACCCGCAATACATAACATACATAAATATTGGCCCATTTTATGCTCCCTGGCCGGAGGAATTGGAAGTAAAGGACAATCATCTCTTTCTTGCTCTTGCCGATTCTCTAAAAATATTTGAGATTCAGGGTGGTGGTACAGTAGCGTATAATAACTGGTTTGTCCTACCCGAGGATATTCATTCGTTCCATATTGAGGGAGATTATCTGTATGCAGGACTGGAATCGGGACTTATTGTTTACGATATTTCAGATATAGAAAATATTCAGGAAATCGGAGGATATACTTACGAAACTTACATCAGAGATATTGATGTGAATGATAATTTGACCTTAATTGCAGGTAATACAAACGGTTTTAAAATTCTGGAGACCGGGAATATTTCAAATATTGAAGAAAAATTCTTTTTCCCAAATACCGATATTCCCTATGGTATATGCTTCAACGGAAATGTTGCATTTTTCAGTTTATACAGCAGAGGGCTTCAGGCCGTATATCTTGAAGATCCGCTTAATCCAGTTAATCTGGGGAATTGCGAAACAGAAAACCTAAGAGTATTAAAATACAAAGATCACGCAGTTTTCGGAATGAAAAATACAGGCAGCGATAGTTTGCTAATCTTCGATGTGTCGGATGTTTTCCAAATTAGTCTTGCAGCAATTATTACCTCTTCAACAGGGATTTCAGATTTTGTATTTTCCGGCGATTATCTTGTAATTAATGAATATGGGCAGGGTATTAGAATATTTGACATTTCCGACCCGTTAAATCCGTTAGAAGTTGGCTTTTTATCTTTGGAGTCAGGTACAGAACTGGCTGTTGATAACAATACTCTCTTTATTGGCGGACAATATGGAATGACTGACACGGCAAGAGTTAAAATAGCAGCCTATGATATTTCAAACCTTCCTCAAATGACATTTTTAAATGATTATTTTTTTGATGATCCTCAAAAGTATCATATCCAAAAGATAATTCCCGACTTGCCCAATTTATATTTGGGAGTGTGGAAGGGTATAGTGTCAATGGAATATGATGACAGTTTTACTGTGAAAGATGAATTGCTCTATCTTGACCCTGATTATATTCATTGTAATAACTTTCTTAAAGACAACGATTATATTTTCTTCAACGCTCTTTCAAATATTTCCGACACAAAGGCGGTTAAAATTATTAACGGTAATCAGCTGCAGGAGGATGAACTTAATGTAAATTTCGTGCCATCTGCAAAATACGAATCATATTTTTATAGTTTACAATACAAAGGCGGTTATTCGATTTACAAGCATGGAGATTTAGTATTCGATCCTCCTCAGAATTTTACGGTAGCTATTATGGGAGATTGCACTTTCGAGTTAAGCTGGGATCCGCCGCAAAGCGGAACTCCTTCATATTATTTGATTTATCAAAATGGAGAACAAATTGATTCTATAACCGGTACCTCCTATACACTCGAGTTGTATTTTTCATCCTA
>JAOZOC010000725.1 GCA_029933495.1 Bacteroidales bacterium | reverse complement strand
TTTTATATAATAGCTTCTATCGTACTTATTATCAATCAATCAACATATAGTCAGACTTACCCTACAGATTATTTCAGATCACCTCTGGACATACCTTTGTATCTTTCGGGAACATTTGGAGAACTCCGGTCAAATCATTTCCATTCAGGTATGGATATTCGCACCCAGGAAAAACCCGGTTTTAAACTATATGCTATTGCTGATGGATATGTATCGAGAATTAAAATTGCACCTGGCGGATATGGCCGGGCTTTATACGTAACCCATCCCAATGGCTTTGTATCGGTTTACGGTCATTTGCAGAAGTACAATAAAAAAATAAATGAGTATGTTACTAATGAACAGTACCGTAGAGAATCATATTCTGTTGACCTCTATTTTAAGAAAGACCAATTCCCTGTAAAAAAGGGAGAGGTTATCGCCCGAACAGGCGACAGCGGAAGGTCAGGTGGCCCGCACCTCCATTTTGAGATAAGAGATGAGGCAACACAGAAACCAATTAACCCGCTACTGTTTGGATTTAAAGTAGAAGATAAAAATCGCCCCCTCATTAATATTTTAAATGTTTATCCGGCTGATAATAATTCTTTGGTTAACGGAAAAAGTACTCAGGTTGAGATATACACTGATTGGACAGGGACTAAATACGGGCTAAAAGGAAATGATACCATTGAAATCTCAGGCAAGGCATATTTCGGGATCAATACCTATGACCCATTCAATGCTGGTAATAATAAAAATGGGGTCTACTCCATTAAATTGTCTGTGGACTCTATAATGGTTTATGCTCACAAACTGGAAACATTCTCTTTTGATGAAACAAGATATATCAATAGTTTTATGGATTACAAAGAGTTTAAACAGAAAAGAAGAACGATCCAGAAATCATATATCCAGCCAAACAACAGGTTAAGTATCTATGAAGATGTTATTAACAGAGGGATAATTAGTTTTAATGATAATAATTTGCATAAAATTGTTTATTCTGTTAGTGATATCCCTGGCAATACCTCTTATCTGGAGTTTTGGGTCAGGAGTGTTACCGATACATTAAATAATAGTTCCATTGACACGAATGGTACATTATTTACATACACAGGTGCAAATATATTTAAAAAAGATGGAGTTAAACTTACTGTTCCGGGTAAAGCGTTATACGACACACTTAACTTTAAATACAGCACATCTCCTGCCCCTCCTTCCGGACTCTCCAGAGTTTATCATCTGCATTATAATTGGGTTCCGTTGCAAACCTGGTGTGAACTTGTTATTTCTGCTAAAGAAATTCCAGAAAGCTTAACTGGTAAAGTACTTATTGCTAATCAACAGGATGATGGAGAAATATCCTCGGCAGGAGGAAAATACAAAAATAGAAATATAACAACCAGAATAAGGAATTTTGGAAACTACTTCATAACTATCGATACTATTCCGCCTGAAATAAAAGCAGTAAATATCAGAAACGGAAAAGATATTACAAATCAGAATACCATAAAAGTCAGGATAACAGATGACCTCTCAGGAATAAAATCATACAGGCCAACACTTAACGGCAAGTGGGTGTTGATGGAATATGATGTAAAAAATAATATGTTAATCTACAGATACGATGACAGATTAAAAAAGGGTGAGAATATTTTTGAGCTAAAAGTGACAGATGAGAAAGCCAATATTAGCACTTATAAGGCTAAGGTAATTCTGAAATAGGTTTAATGGATACGAAATTTGAATTTTGGACACTATTTGGATTTTGTGCTTTGAGTTTTGTGCTTTGGATTTTATACCCTACGTCTTCTGCTTTTTCTTCTTCGCAGCCGGGAAAAGAACATTATTTAATATCAGGCGATAACCCGGAG
>JAOZOC010000724.1 GCA_029933495.1 Bacteroidales bacterium | reverse complement strand
AAAACGCCGACTGAATTATCATAAAACTCATTAGCCCTGATTCGGTTATTATGCGCATACATAAAATGAATGCTATACCGGTTTCCAACCCCCTTATTTTCTTCAATGAGGTTTTCTGAGGAATACCAAATTACCATATCCCTTGCGCCATGCCAATAATTACCTCTTAATGTATTTCGTTTTGCCCACCATAAACGGATGGCATCCCCTTTTAACGCTTTTTGTCTCCTTGAAAGAGAGGATATTTCGTTATGTACAATAAGATTATTGTCAGACTTAAAAATATCAACACCAAACAAGCACTCCCTGATTCTGCAATTCTCAACTGTATTGTTACTGCCAGTTATTTTTACTCCACAATCAATTTGGTCGTGTGAGCCACCTGAATTAGTAATTATAAAGTTTTTAATATGAATACTATCTCCTTCAAGATAAACGACACTTCTATAATCTAATCCTGATATTATACACTTCCCTTGTCCGTCTAAAACAATTCCATTTTTCTTTATATAAACCGGGCCGGCATAAATTCCAGGTTTAAGAACAATGGTTTCACCGGCATCAGCCTTATCAATAATTGGTTGTAGTTTAATAAGAGTGCTGTCTGGCAAATTAATATCAAAAGGGTAATAAGTCCCAAAAGATCTTTCCTGGGAATAGGATATATTAGCAAAAAGGAATAAAAAAATAAAAAGAATAAAAACCTTCCTGCCATTATTCTCTGGCAGGAAAGTGCATATCTTCAGATGGCATGCATAAAACTTATGTGCTAAACCGATAATCATTTTGCAGATAGTTCTTTCAACTCTTTTCGCTTTACTAACACTGCAAGGACAAACAAAATAAAAACAGCAAGTGTAATAAAGAATCCCAGATAAGGATATGACATAGTAACAAATTGGGCTACTTTTCCTTCACCAAAAACTGTAGGCATAAATTCATTAATACCTTCGAATGCTCCCCCGCCATGTAGTCCAAGGTGATGACCATACCAGTATAGTCCGATCATGTACATCACGAGGAAATAAAATGGTAATAAAGCCGGCAGGAGGGCAAAAAGCGCATTAACCTTTTTAGGTGTAAACAAAAATATCAAACCGAAAACAGCCATCAGAACAAACAGAAAAGGCGAATAAATCATCAAACCATCCAGAAATTTAAGGAAACCGGGTGTAACATCGATTTTTACCGGTTTACCTGTTGCCGGATCAATCACATCATCACCATTGGCATCTTTCTCTGTATCAAAAACATAATACACCGGATACTCCCTGCTAGCATCATTGTTTCTTCCCTGGGTAATCTTGTACATACCGATAAAATGGTTTATTGCATTCATCTCAACCAGACAGTCAGCACCTGCCTGACTTGCTGCAAGCTCTTCTCTCTCCTCACCAACACAACCATTATAAACACCATTATACTTGAATTCAATTCGTATCCCGTCAGGATACATTGTCTTCGGATACTGGATACTTTGCAGGGCTACCCACCATATCGGGGTAAAATAAGATACTACTAATAGGATAATTCCAATTCCTGCAAAAATTTTATACTTTTTCATAACCTCTTGTTTTTAGTGTTGTCATTGCGATGAAACTCAGTCACACAATCCAATGAGTAAGTTTCTCGCAATGACAATATTTGTTTAAGTGATTGAAATTTCTATTTTGAAGTTTATTTGAAATTTGATTATTATTTCGCTGTAACTCCTGCTTCTTTAAGCATATAGCTAATAGCATCATACAGATCCTGATCTGAGCAATCGACACATGAACCTTTTGCAGGCATAACACCGTATTTTCCATCAGTAACTCCGTGTATTACACTGGCATGAAGCGTTTTCATACCTTTAGT
>JAOZOC010000159.1 GCA_029933495.1 Bacteroidales bacterium | reverse complement strand
ATTGACAATTTTTTTTACCGTATAATACCTGATATCCTTTTGAACCTGGCGGCGTAAAATCTTTTCCGATTCACTGACCTTTTTCCTTTTTATAGGATTTCTTAAAAAACCGGTTAAATTCGTTATAAACTCTTTTCTTTTTGCCTGTCTAATCCTTTTCTTCATCGGTGCAGTATTCTCCTTTAACTCACGTTTCTGCCTCTTCACCGATTCCTTTTCCTGACGGACATACTCTTTCCTTTGCTTTTTCTGCCTGCGTTTGCGCTCTTTGATATATCGTCTTTCAGCATGGTTCATTTTAATGAATCCAATGATATGAATTAAATGAGGTTTGCAAAAATAGTATATTTTTTCAACCGTCATGGTTTCACACTTCTTATTAGCTATACGAAAGCAATGAAGTACATTTTCAAAATTGTCTCTTTTTCTGACTCCCTTAAGGGATTGGGGTGAAACAGGAAAAGAGATTTACTGATTTAGAAATTTAAAATAACAAGATATGAAAAAAGCAATTAAATCATTGATCGTAATAGGGCTTTTCCTGTCATTACCTTTGCTATCGTTAGCTCAGACACCTCCACACCCAAATAATGGTGGCGGACCTGGTGGTGGCAATACACCTATTGGCGGTGGAGCTCCTCTTGGCGGAGGACTTATCATAATGATGGTTATGGGCGCTGCTTACGGCTCGAAAAAAGCTTATAAAGCGTTTAAATAGTTTTTATACAGCTAATAAAATGAAAAAAGACTGATCCCAGTGGTTTTGGGATTGGTCTTTTTGTTTGTTATCAGAAATCCAATTCTGCCATACAAAATCATTAGTGCTCCTTTGTGGCTTCAAGTCTTTGTGGCAAGAAATAAAGGCTGAAAGGTTTTTGACAAGGCACAATTTCGCCACTAAGGCACCAGGACTCTAAGAAACACAAAAAAATTTAGTGAAACTTTGTGGCTTCGAGTCTTTGTGGCAAAAAAGCCTCAATAACTAAGAGATACTTGAACTATTATTCCCTACCGCAAGGTGTTCTGTTAGTTTCTGGCACTTAGTCATCAGGTGACTTTCCGGCACTATTGCCTGGCCGCAGTCATCAGATGACCGGTCAAGGTTCATCCAACGCACAAGCAGGCACGCAAACCCTACAGGTCATTGCCAATTCACCGATTCAACCGGCTAACTAATTTTCTTTTTCAACCTTCGAGGTGCTCCGCCCAAAAGGCCACCTTACACCTCAAAGGTTATCCAAATTATAGCTATTTTTACAAAATGAAAATTACTAAACCAACATTTCTGGTAAAGGAGGATATTTGCCGAAACAATATAAGCCAAATGGCTGATAAAGCCAATAAAAACAGGCTACAGTTCAGGCCTCATTTTAAAACTCATCAGTCAGCTGAAATCGGTGAATGGTTCCGTAGCTGTGGGATAAAAATGATCACAGTATCCTCAGTTTCAATGGCGGGATACTTTGCAGCAAATGGATGGAATGATATATTTATCGCTTTCCCGGTTAATATTCTCGAAATGGAGCCTATTAGTACTCTTGCAGAAAATATTAAACTACATCTTGCAGTTGAATCTGAGGAAGCGGTAGAATACCTATCACAAAATCTAAAATTTAATGTAGGAGTCTATTTAAAAATTGATACAGGCTATCACAGGACTGGTATCCAGGCAGATGATGTTTCAAGAGTTGAAAAGATTCTTCAAAAAATTGAAAAAGTTCCAAACCTGAATATTACCGGAATATTTACACACGCAGGTCACTCTTACGATGTCACCAGTGTGAATGATATTTTAAAGATTCACAATGACTCTCTTGGAAAGTTAATAAAACTAAAAAACAGATTATCAAGGAAATACCCGGGCATCATTGTTTCAGTCGGTGATACACCATCCAGCAGTCTGGCAACTGATTTTACGGGTGCAGATGAACTGCGTCCGGGAAATTTTGTTTTCTATGATGTAATGCAATACTTTCTTGGTGCTTGCAAACCGGAGGATATAGCAGTTGCATTGGCCTGCCCGGTCGTTGCGAAGCATAAAGAAAGAAATGAAATTGTCATCTATGGCGGAGTTGTACACCTCTCTCTTGATTCTGTCACCGATACTAAAGGCAGGAAAGTTTACGGTCTTGTGGTTAAAATGACAGAAAACGGATGGGGAAAGCCTCTCAACGACACATTCGTCAGTTCACTCTCACAAGAGCATGGAATAATAAAAGCACCGGATGAGGTTTTTAACAGCATTGAAGTCGGGGATATTGTCGGGATATTACCCATTCATTCCTGTCTGACAGCAAATCTTGCAAAGGAATATTATACAATTGATGAATATCTCATTAAAAAGTTATAATTTTGCTGTTGCAAAGACAAGGCATGCCTTGTCTCAACTATTATGAACCTTGCTATAATAAAAAATATGAAAAAAACCAACCATATCCCTGTCATATTGATAGTTGCATCTTTATTTGTTTTTTCGTGTAGCCAAAACAGTCCGTCACATTATTTTAAAAACGGCAATGCAAAATACAGCTTAAAAGATTATCAGGGTGCTATTAATGATTATAAAAAAGCTATAAAGCTAAAACCAGAGTATGCCGATGCCTGGTATGGCAAGGCTATTTGCGAAAGTATTTTATCGAAATATGATGATGCCCTGACCGACTTCAATAAGGCTGCTGAGATTGACCCGTCAAACAAAGATATCATTTTCAACCGGGCTTATTATGTTAAACAAAAGACAGGGGATTATAAGGGAGCAATTGAGGATTATAATATTTATATCGACAGATTCAAACGAAAAGATGATGCTTTTGTGTACAGCAATATGGGTTTT
The DNA here is from genome assembly GCA_029933495.1 of Bacteroidales bacterium. GTDB lineage: Bacteria > Bacteroidota > Bacteroidia > Bacteroidales > JAADJA01 > JAADJA01. Next base: position 4,464 of record JAOZOC010000159.1, on the reverse strand, counting down.
TGCAATTACATGCTTAATGATTTTGAAGGTGCTATGAGCAATATAAATAAATCACTTGAACTTAATGCTAACAATCCTATGGCCTATAAAAACAGGGCTTTGGTTTATTTTGCAACCGGGAATAAAGAGAATGCCTGTAACGATCTTCATAAATCACAGGAACTTGGATTTACAAAAAAATTCGGGAATGAAGTTGATGAGCTGATTTCTGAGAAATGTAAAAATTAGATTCAAAATTAAAAAACCGGGTGCTATTAGCACCCGGCCTAACAATCAATTATTTATTAACCAAAAAAAATAATCTTTTACTTTTTACTAAATCAGAACAGAATCAAGACATACAAGAAATGTAATAGTTGCATGAAAGTTAAAAAATATTTTCAGGTTTTAAAATTGCCCCTTTATTTTTCTTTCCATCAATTCTTACTTCGGCGGGATTTTTAAATCTTATATGCCTGATGAATTCATTCTCATATACCGGAGAAATACTGTTCAAAAAATCCAAATCATAATATCCGTCATTAATATATGGATTAATAGTAAAATATCCAACCCTGAAAGATGTAAGATTCTGAAAGAAGTGCGTTCCCTGGCTGGGATCAATACGATAGTTTTCGAGCCCGGACTCAACAATAACTCTTGCAGCAGATATGTGTGGCCATTTAACAGGGATTCCAAGCCATGGATCTGTCGAGCCCCATCTACCAGGACCTATAAGAATATAATTTTTTTCCTCTGCCAAAAATTTCTCATTTAATTCCCCAACCATCTCAGCAATTTCCATACTTTTTGCAGGGTCAAAAGAATCGGGCTTCACATAAACAATATCATATATATTATCAATAACCCCATTACCAAGCGCAGAATCAGAGATTACAATTGTATCCTCATTTTCAATTTCTGAAAAGTCAACATGAGACAGTTCTTTATTATCAACTATTGGGCGAATTTGCAACAAATTAAAAACCGCAGGTTCACCTTTTGGTCTGTTCAGATTAACTGCAAACTCTATCTCAACAGGAATGTTCATCTCCTTCTGACCAATCTTTAAAGCGGTATCAATGATATCTGCCAGTGGAAAAGTATTGTGTTGCAATATATTTGCAAAAGTAATCAGCTTTTTGCCTTCATAGTACACTCCGTCTCTCAATATATTGTTTTGAAAGTCGTAAGTAGAAGCTAAATGTACAATTGAGCCATCCTTTTCAGCCTCCCTGATTGGCAATTTCACTAAATTAATTCCATCGTCCAGCGAAGATGTGAAAGTGCCAGGATTCAGGTCTAATGCATAAAAAACCTTCTGAGTCTCTTTGAGAGTCATTTCAGCAGATGAAAGCTGTAATATCTTCTTAGGATGCTTTGGTGAAAATCTGAGAGTAGTTCCTCCTTCAACAATGTACTTCCCAAGTCCGAGAGCAACACTGGCAATACCATCCTCCGGTTTTTCCGCCCCTATTGGATAAAAATTGATAGATCTGGCAACTCCTGAAAATGTGGGATAAAACCTATCACCATACCTTGTACCACAAACTTCCTGAAGCACAATAGCCATTTTCTCCTCATCAATAACATTAAGGGTTGCATTCATATACGACTTGCTGTCTTTGTAAAACGCCGAAGCATAAACGCTCTTTATGGCATCTCCAAGCATAGTAATCATCATTCTTTCATCATTTTCGACAAAAGGAACCATATATGTAGAGTATACACCTGCAAACGGCTGATAATGTGAATCTTCAAGAAGACTGGACGACCTTACTGCAATAGGGTTGTTTAACACTGAAATAAAAGCGTAAAGGTCTTCATGTATTCTGAAAGGAATTCTTGCTTTAACAAATTTATCAAGTATCTCCTGATCTGTATGATCATCTGAAAGAGCAATTTCAAACAGATTATTTTCTTCCATAAACTCATCAAAAACGTCAGTACACAAAACAACAGTTCTCGGTATTTTCACTACCACATTCTCATATTTATCAAGAACCTGGCTTCTATGTATCAATGAATCAAGGAATGCAAGTCCCCTGGCCTTACCACCAAGTGACCCGTCACCAATTCGTGAGAATGTAAGATACTCATCAAAGCTATCACGATAAAACTCAGCTATTACACCACGTGCTTTATTAATCCGATAGCTGGCAATGGCATCGAACAAAAACCTGCGCACCTCCTGCAAGTCGTCAAAATCCCCAATCCTGTTGTACCTTATCAGGTCGGCAAGAGGGAATAATGCACGTGCCCTGAACCATTTTGAAAAATGATTTCTTGTTATATGATATTCAAGTGACTTATCGGGAACCTTAAATAATGACTCCTGAAACGTTTTAAGAGTTGACGATCTCATTATCTCTTTACCTGTTTCAGGATCAACAAAGATAAAATCGCCGAAAGCAAAATATCTAAAAATAAAACTCCGCAATTCAAATGAAAGCGACTTGGAATGCTTGTTTATAAAGCCAACCTTCATCTTTTTTGCTATTTTCTCTGCATCAGCCTCTGACGACTGGAGAAGCAACGGCATATATTTATCTTCCTTTTTTATTTTTTCGCAAAGCCTGATACCTGCCATCCGGTCCATCTCACCATTATGCATATACGCCATATCCGTAATAACACCAAGCATATTTTGTTTGTACTTATCATAAAGCATAACAGCTTCCTCGTAAGATGTCGCAAGCATAATTTTAGGTCTTCCCCTCATCCTCAACATTTTCTGATGCTCGTTCAAACCTTCGGTCATAAACTTCAGCGATTGCTTAAAAATTATCTTATAAATGTTTGGTAAATAACTGGAATAAAACCTGATTGAGTCCTCCACAAGCAGAATAGTCTGAACACCAACCTCTTCAACATCATGCTCAACATTCATCTTATCCTCGATCAACTTGATAATAGCAAGTAAAATATCAGCATTGCCAAGCCAACTAAAAATATAGTCAATTGCACTAAGGTCTTCCTGATCAACCTTTAATGTCACTTGTCGGGAAAAAGGAGTTAAAACAACAATGGGTATATCAGGATACTCAAGCTTTACATGCTCAGCAAGTTCAAAAGTATCCGATTCTTCTGCACTAAGCATTGTAATAATAAGGTCGATATTTTCCTCCTGAAGCTTTGAAAGAGCATCCTCTTCTGAACTGGCAAGAATAAACTGTGGAGGATATCTCAGGTTGAGCGAAACATATTCATTGAATATCTGCTCATCAATTCTTCCGTCATCTTCAAGAATAAATGCATCATAAGCACTGGAAATCAAAAGAACGTGATATATTCTTCTCTTCATAAGATTATGAAAAGATGTATCGGCAAAATAAAATTTTCTGGAGTGTTGCAAATGAAGATTGACCATAATTATTGTTTTTCAGTTTTTTCTTATCTGTCCTTTAAGACCTTACTCGCTAATAATACACAAATTTAAATCAAATCTCACATATTTTCAGTTTATTCAAAAAAAACTTTGAAATTGTGCTGATTATTACTATATTTGGAGGTTCAAAAAAGGAGGAAAAATGAATACACAACATCGCTATTCCGATTATCCCTGGAGAAATATTTTTGAAAAATACTTCAGCGATATTATTAACAACCAAAAGACTAAAATAGAAAAACCCGGGCCTTACATTTCAATTTCAAGAGATTTCGGATGTATGGCAAATATCATAGCCAGACAACTATCTAAAGAGTTGACCAAAAGAAACAAGGCGGCCGGAATCAACAAGGAGTGGAAATGGATCAATAAAACCATTCTTGAAGAATCGGCAAAAGCACTTGACCTTTCACCTTCAAAAATAGAATATGTCTTTCAGTCACAAAAGAAGACTGTGATGGATGAAATTATTGGGGCAATGTCGCAAAGATATTACAAAAGCGATAAAAAGATCCGAAAAACAATAGTTGAGGTTATAAGAAACATTGCAAAAACCGGTGATGTTATTATTGTAGGACGGGGCGGTGTTGCCTTCGCTACCGACAATCCAAAATCATTACATATTAAACTCACGGCCCCTATTGAATGGCGCACTGAAAGGATTAGTCATAGCTATCATAAAACAAAAAGCGAAGCACTTAAGTATATCCTCGAAACAGACAAGGAACGCAAATTCCTTATCGACACCTTTATGGGCTTTGATACTGATACTTCCATATTTGACATAACTTTTAACAGAAAAACACTAAAAGAGAGCGAAATTATTGCTTCAATTATTAATCTTTTGGAGATGAAGAAGTTAGTTTAAGAAGACAGAAAGTTTTTTATAAGACACTAATCCGCCACTAAGGCACCAGGACACAAAGAAACACAAAAAAATTAGTGAACCTTCGAGACTTTGTGTCTTAGTGGCAAGAAAAATAAGGTAGAAAGGTTTTGATAAGGCACAATTTCGCCACTAAGGCATCAGGGCACTGAGAAACACAAAGGACTTAGTGAACCTTCGAGACTTTGTGTCTTAGTGGCCAAAAAAAATG
>JAOZOC010000158.1 GCA_029933495.1 Bacteroidales bacterium | reverse complement strand
CTCCTCCTTACTTATATCCAATTGCTGCGTAACCTACCCAATGATGATCGTATGCCGGGGCAGTAACTCCCATACCAATATTCTCAACTTCAATAAGTGAATGATCAATACTGCTTGCATAACCTATGGCCATACCATACAAAGGCTCTTCACTTTCCTGTTTATTAAGATTATATGCAGTTAGCAAACCAAGTGGAACCGAATATCTACCACACCAGGTCCATTTGTACTTTCTGAAATCATTATCATCCAGGGTTTCCTGCGTGAATTTTTTAACTCCTTCGGGTAAAAGATTTCCGGAAATAGTTTTCATAATTTCATAATCATGTGCTTTGGCATTTTCATTAGCCTTACAGCCAGTTCCGAAAAACGCATAGTTTTGGCCGCCCCACTCTTCGTCTCCGTAATGCACTGCATCGGTCGAAATCACAATGGCGTAATCTTCTCCCCATTGCCAGTTTCTTTTTTTTACAACTTTATTAATTGCTTTTGCCAGCGGTTCGGCAATCTTATTCATCGTTTCAAAAGACATATATGGAACAAGAATAGAAACTATTTCAACATCTTTGTTGTAATACTGAAGGAAAGGGATAATGGCTTCTACCGAATGTTCAACTGACTGCATCGAATCATTAACCTGGTATATCTTTTTTGGAAGTTGTTTGATAATTTCATCGCGAATACCTGAAACCTTAACATTTCCATAAGGCTCTTTCCAAAAATCATAGCTATCAAAAATAATCTGATCTTCAAGATTAAATCTTTTTGCTTTATGGGCCACACCGAAAATAATTATCGTTTTTGCTTTTATGTTTTTTAAAACAGCAGGATACAGATATCCCACATAGGAATAATCGTCGTGTGGTGAAATGGCAACTTTCCATCCCAAACTATCAAGATTTGAATATGATAATTTATCATTTAATATTTTTCCCTGCTCACGTTCAATTCGTGCCATAATACTATCCATTTGCCAGTCATATTGGGCAAAACCAATAGTATCAACAGGCTGGCGAACAGTTATCCTATTATCTTCCTTTTTCGTTGTGTTGTGGCATCCGGATAGTACTAGTATACCAATTAGTAATCCACTTAGTAAAAATGCAGTTCGTTTCATATTTTTATATATTAATTTTCAAACTGCAAACATACAAATACTATAATATTTATAACTTTGAATTTTAACTTTGATTTTTAGTATTTTTGGAGTGTCATTTCAAAAACAGGTAGGTTTACTGGAATTAGAGAGCAATTTGGATAAAATATGAAAGCTGCATACATCACTCAACTTAAACAGGAACTTAACACCCGCTCTTCAAAAGAACTATTGGAGATCAGTTTAAGGTTGGCACGTTTTAAAAAAGAAAATAAGGAATTGCTCACCTACCTCCTTTTTGAAGCACAAGACGAACAATCTTATATTGAGTCCATTAAAAATGAAATAGAACGGCAGTTTGAAGAGGTCAACAAAAGCAATATTTATTTTGCTAAAAAGAGTATTCGTAAAATAGTAAGGACTACAAATAAATTTATCCGGTATTCAGGTCGTAAACAGACCGAAGTTGAATTGTTATTGCATTTTTCCAGATGCCTTAAAGATTCGGGTATTCCATTAAGTAAGAGTATTGCACTCAATAATATCTATATTCGGCAAATTCAAAAAATAAAAAAAGCTATAAGCTCTCTCCACGAAGATCTGCAATATGATTATGGTGAGGAATTAAAATCCTTTGATTAAAGAAATTGCCTCTTTGCAAATCCTTTCAGGTTGAGAGTTCCTATATAAAACTTATTTTGAATCGCCAAGTATCAAAGGTAAGCCATCTTTTGAGTTACCAACAATAACAACCTTAGTGTTAGGCGATTCTGCAAGTTTCAGTGTAGCATCAATTCCCTTTTCGCGTAAGATATTATCGGTTAAACTGGCGCTGATTATTCTGTTTGCAGTTGCTTTTCCTTCAGCTTCAATTTCCTGGCGTTCGGCTTCCTGTCTGGCCTTTTCTATTTTAAATTTGTACTCCAGCGACAGTTGCTCTTGTTTCAGTTTGCCCTCAATAGCCTGCTTAAGAGTTGAAGGAAGTTTAATTGAACGTATTAGTACCTGATTCACTTTCACATATTTTGTTTCAAGTAGTGCTTTTGTTTCTTCAAAAATTTCATCCTGAATAATATCACGCTTTGTTGAATAGATTTGTTCGGGCGTGTATCGGCCAACAACACTTCGGGCAGCAGAACGTAAACTGGGAATTATTATACGCTGAAGATAGCTTGTTCCTATTTCAGCATGAAGATAGCCAAGTTTGCTGAATTCAGGTTCGTACCATGTTGAAACATCCACCTGTATTTCCAAACCATTACTTGCCAATACATTCATGTCTTCTCCTATTTCCTGCTGTCTTACTTCGTAAATATACATTTTATTCCAGGGTGCGATAACGTGGAATCCTTCGCCATAGGTTTTGTCTAACTCAATTCCACCGCCGAAGCGCTTAAAAAGGACACCACCATGACCGGCTTCAATTGTTACAGTAATGCTGTTCCACGAAATTAAAAGGATAATAATTGCAACTACCAACACAGCAACCGGGATAAGTTTTTTAGGGAGAAATTCTTGTTCTGTCATTATTATAGAAGTTTAAATTGTTTATAAAAATGATAAAAGTACTATAAATAAATATACGAATACTAAATATTGAAAATATTGGCAATTGAAGTATTTTTTTTGCCTATTTTTGAAACATTATTTTAACGAAAGCAAATTTTAAAAAATAAAGATGAAAAATATAGATACTTTTAATTTTAGTAACAGGAAGGTGCTTGTAAGGGTTGACTTTAATGTGCCTTTGAATGATAAGTTTGAGATAACTGATCCCACAAGGATTGATGCTGCAATACCAACAATCAAAAAAATATTATCGGGTGGTGGAGCAGCCATTTTAATGTCACATCTTGGCAGACCGAAAAATGGCCCGGAAGAAAAATTTTCGCTAAAACATGTTGTTCCGTATCTCTCCAAAAAGCTGGGTATAGATGTTAAATTTGCAGATGATTGTATTGGTGATACTGCAAAGGAGCTGGCAGCTGGCTTACAGCCCAAAGAGGTGTTGCTGCTCGAAAATCTGCGTTATTACAAGGAGGAGACTAAAGGAGATGTGGAATTTGCACACAAGCTATCGGAACTGGGTGATGTGTATATGAACGATGCTTTTGGAACAGCACACCGTGCACATGCTTCTACGGCTATTATAGCACAATTTTTCCCCGAAGATAAATTATTTGGATATATTATGCAGAATGAGGTTAAAAATATTGATAAGGTTCTCCACGACACACAAAAACCATTTACTGCTATTCTTGGGGGTGCAAAGGTCTCAGGTAAAATAGAAATCATTGATAATTTGCTGGATAAGGTTGATAACTTGCTTATTGGTGGTGGTATGATGTTTACATTTATCAAAGCATTTGGTGGCAATGTGGGTAATTCACTGATTGAAGATGACCTCGTTGATATGGCAAGAAGTATTGCTGAGAAGGCAAAGCAGATGGGTGTTAATCTTTATATTCCTACAGATACAGTTATTGCCACTGATTTCAGCAATGATGCTGATTATAAGGAATCGGATGTAAACACTATTCCTGACGGCTGGATGGGACTGGATATCGGGCCAGAGACAGTTCGGAAGTTTACAGGCATAATTGAGAATTCAAAAACCATTTTATGGAATGGCCCGATGGGTGTTTTTGAAATGGAGAATTTTGCTGTCGGCACAAAAGCAATTGCTGAAGCTGTTGCTAAGGCTACAGAAGATGGTGCTTTCTCATTGATTGGAGGCGGTGATTCTGTTGCGGCCATCAATAAATACGGATTGAAGGAAAAAGTCAGCTATGTCTCTACCGGTGGAGGTGCAATGCTTGAATATATCGAAGGGAAAGAACTTCCGGGTGTAAAAGCAATCAAAGAATGATTTATGGAACTACATAAAATAGAAACTGGAAATTTTAAGCTTGATGGCGGTGCTATGTTCGGAGTAGTGCCGAAGGTGATATGGAATGATCTTTATCCTGCCGACGAAAATAATCTTTGCAATTGGGCATTACGCTGCCTGCTTATAGTAGAAGGTGATCGTAAAATTTTAATTGATAATGGCATTGGTGAAAAGCAGGATGATAAGTTCCTGAAGCATTACCATCTGAATGGAGATGCTACGCTTAAGGATTCATTGGCAAAGTTAGGGTACTCTACCGATGATATTACAGATATGGTATTAACCCACCTGCATTTCGACCATTGTGGCGGTAGTATTAAAAAAATAGGTGATGATACATTTGAACCGACCTTTAAAAATGCAACATATTGGATTAGCAAAGAGCAGTGGGATTGGGCAACTCATCCAAACCGTCGGGAGAAAGCCTCATTTCTGAAAGAGAATATTTTTCCAATTGAAGAGAGCGGGCAATTGAAACTGGTGGAAGAAGAAGGAGAGTTATTTCCAAATTTCATAATTAAATTCTTTAATGGTCACACAAACGGACAAATCATCCCTCATATTAATTATAATGGAAGAACGATTGTCTTTATGGCTGATTTACTTCCATCAACAGCTCACGTGCCAATGCCTTATATCATGGCTTACGATACACGACCACTTATTACATTAAAGGAAAAAGAGAAATTTTTTAATGAGGCTGTTGAGAATGATTATGTGCTGTTTTTTGAGCACGATATATATTATGAATGCTGTACCTTGAAGATGACAGATAAAGGTCCACGGGTTAATGAAACGTTTTATCTGAAAAATTTCAGATAATTCAAAAAATTAAGCACTAATTGAGTGATCTTGCCATTAAGAATTATTTGACTTGGAGTTGCTTGCGGCAAACTTTCCAACCAACATAGCTACAATGATGGCCATATATAATTGACCGGAAACACTTATTAAAATACTTAATGATTGACCAATGGATTGCTTTGGTGTAATATCACCATAACCCAAAGTAGTTATGGTAACAAAAGTATAATAGATAAAATCCTGAAAATCTACCTCTTGCGTATAAATAAAGCCTAGTGCTTCTGAATTGTATAAATGAAGGATTGCCACTACCATTGTAAACATTAATCCTAATAATAGATATGCATTAACTGACTCCAGAATGACACTGGCATTAACTTCTTTACTTCTTGCAATTTGAATAATAAGCCGGATTACAATTATTTGAAAAAAGATTACATTAACAAATGAAGATGCATAGTATAAAAAATCCATTGTGAATATCTCTGCTACCCATTCTGTAACAAAAGCAAAAATAGCAATGACCAGCATTTTCTTTTTGATTTTACCTTTAAGAGAAAAAATAGCAAGGAAAAAAATTATAGAAAATAAGACATTGTTTGATGCATGGCGAATAACTTCCGGAAACAAGGGCATAAGAAAAATTAAAGTGAAAGTAGGTATCAATAACATAATATTACCTATTTTAACCTCAGAATTATTTTTTTTTAAATTTAACATATTAAGGATGTTATTAATTTGAAAGTGCAAAGGTAAAAATAATTATAATGTCAGTCAAATACTTGTAATAGTATTGATTATCAGGGTATTAAGATTTTGTGCGTTCTTAACTTGGAAAAATTTACTGAACTTTTGAATTAAGAAAGTTGTGTTTGTGTAAATTTTACTACTTTTATTACCTCATTTATCACTACATATTTATTAATAAAATTTAGAAATTTTGTACAGAATAGAATCTAAAATTGACACAAACTCGGCAGAATTCAAAAAGAACAGGGAGGAATTCTTAAAGATATTAAAAGAGTACAAAGCTACTCTTCAAAGTGTGAAGCATGGAGCTTCAGAAAAGTCTGTCAGCCGCCACAAAAAAAGAGGTAAGTTGCTTGCCCGCGAAAGAATTGATTTGCTCATTGATCCAAATACCCCTTTTCTGGAAATATCTCCATTGGCGGCTTACGGGTATTACAATAATCAGTTTCCTTCGGCAGGAATTGTAACGGGAATAGGTGTTGTTCACGGGAAGGAGGTGATGATAGTTGCCAATGATGCAACGGTAAAAGGCGGGACTTATGTTAAAGAAACCATTAAAAAACATGTAAGGGCACAGCAAATTGCTATGGAAAACAGACTCCCTTCAATCTATATGGTTGATTCAGGCGGTATCTTTCTTCCGGAGCAGGCTGAGGTCTTTGCAGATCGTGATAATTTCGGAAGGTTTTTCTATAACCAGGCAAGGCTTTCAGCAATGAATATTCCACAAATTGCAATTGTAATGGGCTCTTGTACTGCTGGTGGTGCTTATGTACCTGCAATGAGTGATGAAACTATAATAGTTAAAAAGCAGGGTACAATCTTTATCGGTGGACCACCACTTGTGAAAGCTGCAACAGGTGAAGTAGTTACACCTGAAGAACTTGGTGGTGCCGATGTACATACAGCCATTTCCGGTGTTGCCGATCATTATGCTGAAAATGACCGCCATGCAATCCAGATATGTCGTAATATTCTCGAGACCATTGAACCCAAAGAAAAACAGATTCTGGATATCAAACCAGTTGAAGAGCCTTTTTATGATCCTGAAGAATTATATGGAATCGCCCCGACTGACCTGCGGAAACCTGTTGATGTTAAGGAGATTATAGCTCGGATGGTTGATGGCAGTCGCTTTCAGGAGTTCAAAGCAAGATATGCTCCCACTTTGATTACTGGCTTTGCCAGGATTATGGGTTATCCTGTAGGAATAATTGGCAATAACGGTGTCTTATTTTCAGAATCAGCTTTAAAAGGTGCCCATTTTGTGGAATTATGCAGTTCAAGGAATATTCCCATTCTGTTTTTACAGAATATTACTGGCTTTATTGTAGGAAAACAGTATGAGCACGGAGGTATTGCCCGCGACGGAGCTAAATTCGTTCATGCTGTAGCTAATGCTGATGTGCCAAAATTTACGGTTGTGTTTGGTGGTTCATTTGGAGCTGGTAACTATGCTATGGCTGGCAGGGCTTATGATCCACGATTACTGTTTATGTGGCCGAATGCTAAGATTTCGGTTATGGGAGGCGAACAGGCAGCTGGAGTTCTGATACAGGTTAAAGAAGAACAGCTTGCAGCCCGCGGTCAGGAGATGGACCCCAAAGACAGGGAGAAACTGAGAAATGAAATACTCGAAAAATACGAAAGGGAGGGAGCTGCTTACTACAGCACCGCCCGCCTTTGGGATGACGGAATAATTGACCCGGTTGACACACGTAAAATAATTGCTATGGGAATTGCAGCTTCGTTGAACAAGAAATT
>JAOZOC010000723.1 GCA_029933495.1 Bacteroidales bacterium | reverse complement strand
AGCCGTAAATTACAAGATTGAGAGTGTCGGCACCTGCAAAAACCGGATTATTTGCATCTGTCCAGTCCATATTGTGGCAGACAGCATTTCGGATATCAACCTCAATTGTCTGGCCGGCTCCGGCAAAATATACATTATCAAGTTCGGTAGGAGGGCATTCACCTCCAGACCCGCCCGGGGCTGTATCCCAGTGCCCGCTTTCTGTCCATTTTCCCTGACCGTTAACCCAGTATAAGTCTCTCGGGGTAAGTTCATCAATGTTCCAGTTAACATTATTTCCAAGATTGACTGTTTGCAATGCATCAAACGGTGTTACTCCAGTGGCTTTAATATCCCTCAGTGACAGATGTTCACCTTTAACGTTGCCGTTTGTCATTTTTATTGTTGCTCTTCTGCCGTTATATGATGATTTTATCCAGATTGGTTTTTCACAACTTCCTTTGATGGCAAGGCTGTCGTTGATTGTTTGAGTTTTGTCAAATTCAAAAATATATTCAAATCCGGGCGTAAAAATCAGTGTGTCAAACGAATTTTCTCCGGCAAAATCACCGTCACAATTCAGGTAAGCGTATTGCGAAATATTACTTTCACGGAAATATACCATTTTTTTATAAAAGGAATGCCCTATTTGATTAGTGCCATATATCTTTGCAGTATCTCCTGCATATAAATAGTTAATTGTGTTGTTATCCTCAATAACTGTCCAATCTCCCAGGTAGCAATAGCCAATATCGTTTTGTCCGGCAATTATCCCGTTATATTTAAAAATAGCTGTATCAATGATATGATTCCCTGTTATTTTATTTCCACCAGTTGTGTCGAATTTAGCATATTTTATCGTATCACTGTTATTAACTGTTCCATATCCTTTAAATTCAAGATAATTGATATAACAGTCACCACTGACATTTCCAGAAGCTAAAAACAACAGCGTGTCGTAATAGATATATGCTGAATTGTTTTGAACATTTGCAGACATATTTGTTAAAAATACTGCATTATAAGTAAGAGTGTTTCCCTGGAAATTAGTGATAGTGCTCCCTACATTTATTATTGATGTCCCGGCTTGAAAATCAAGACCTGTCCCGTTTAAAACCCAGGATACTGATACAAAAATTTTAGAAGAACCAAGATCTAAAACTCTTTCATTTGGATTTGATGAGTAAAAGCTGCCACAAATGATAGGTTTGCTATTTGTGGTAAGAGAACCATAATTGAAATAAATATTACTTTCAGCCTTCAGAGTGTCAGATAATATCCAACCTCCTCCAATACCTTCAAAATAGATATTGTTAAGGAAAGAGTGCCCGCTCATTAATATTGTATTACCTTCATTGGGTGATTCAAAGGTTATTGTACCGTCATAGTTAAAATCCATTTCTTCAATAAGCGTAATGCTGCCAAAAATTCGCAAATTTTCAGAATTTGAATTTTCAAAGGTGGGGTGATAAAGTGCTCCTGTCAAAATCAGGTCTCTGCATACTGCATTTTCAGCATTGATATATACTATTTGTCCAGTATCTGAGAAAGAATTGTTGTCAAAATAAGCATCGTCAGCCGCAGTAGGAGGGGTGTTGTGTAAAACAGTTCCTCCCGATGATTGTGCCCAGTGGTTAATGTCTGACCAGTTGCCTGTACCTCCAATCCAGTAATAATCATCTGCAAAAGAGTGCGCTACATTAAGTAACAACAGGACGAATAATATAAATATACCGGATAGTTTTATACTGTTTTTCATTAGCAACTTAATACGTTGCTAAAATATAAAAAAATATTAATGATAAAGAATAGTTTGATGAAAAAATTTGCATTTCTGTCTAAAATATTCATTATCCTGCGTAGATTGTAAGCTATGAACATAAA
>JAOZOC010000722.1 GCA_029933495.1 Bacteroidales bacterium | reverse complement strand
CTGTTATATCCTGTAATTTCCTGGGCCTGCAACCGTACAGAACCGGTTATGGATGATATTGAGAAATATATTCCTTTGGAAAAGCTCTATTCCATTTCAGGAATCAATAAATTCAGTTTCAATACAATAAACAAATTGGTCTGGCTGAAAGAAAACCGTCCGGAAGTGCTTGAAGGAGCAGAATATTTTGCATTTATCTCATCCATTTTCCTTCATAAGCTGACAGGAAGATTTGTGACGGAAGCCACAATGGCCGGAACTTCTATGTTGACCGATTATAAAACAAGGACTTTCTCGGATGAAATATTTGACAAAACCGGACTTGAAAATAAATTTCCAGGAATAGCTGAAAGTGGTGAGGTGGCAGGTTATTTGTCAAAAGATGCTTCGATTAAAACAGGATTGCCGGAAGGAATTCCGGTTATTGTTGCGGGACACGATACCCAGTTTGCAATTTTCGGATCGGGTGCAGGAGTAAACGAGCCTGTACTGAGTTCGGGAACGTGGGAGATACTGATGGTAAGAACACCTTCTGTCAATCTGAATGAAAAGGCTTTTCGTGAGGGAGTTACAACGGAGTTCGATGCTGTTGCCGGACTTTACAATCCCGGAGTTCAGTGGCTAAGTTCGGGTATCCTTGAATGGATAAAGAGGAGTTTCTATGCCGATGTTGTTGATGATCCTGGAATTTATGATGTAATGATTAGGGAAGCGGAAGAAATAGGGCAAAGCAGGGTAGAAGTAAAGCCGGATTTTCTGAACGGTGAAGGAGTGATAAATAATCTCAGTATCAATACAAAAAGGGGAGAAATTTACAAAGCCGCATTAACTGTACTTTCATATCAGACCAAAAGCGGGCTGGACCTGCTGGAACAGGTTTGCGGATTTAAAGCCAAATCGCTGACAGTTGTCGGAGGCGGTTCAAAGAACAGGCTTTGGAACAACATGAGGTCAAAAGCACTCGGACTGCCGGTAAAAACAGTTTCCCAGACCGAAACCACAGTCCTGGGAGCCGCGATGTTCGCTTTTGCCGGGTCACCTGTTTTCATCACTGGGACACCCGAAATGAATTTTGTATGATATCATATAGCTCTTGCTGCTGCTCATCCATACTAAGCAGATGTGATTTCACGCTTTTTGATTCAGGCAGTTTATAGGTAATCTCATACATATTATGAGTCAGTTCTGCTGCTTTTTTAACTGATAAGGTTGATTTTTGTGAATATAGTGCCCGTTCCAATTCTTTATAAATCGAATATGCTGCAAATGAAATACATATATGCGCCTCAATACGATCTTTCAATCTATGATATATTGGACGTATACGTAAATCGGTTTTTGACATCCTAAATGTACGTTCAATATACCATAGGTCATTATAGTTTTCGATTATTTTATTATTTTCAAGTTTTGTATTTGTAACGTATCCTTTTAACCCGTCCCAATATTTATCTTGTTCTATTTTGGAATAATCTATTACGATGTTTATTTCACCTTCCAGTTTTAAAAATTTATTGTACCCTCTGTTGTTTATGTTGGATTTAGTAAGTTTTCCTGTCTTAACTTGTTTCTCAAGGCGTTTCAACCCCCTTTTCCGGTTATATGCATCTTTCTTTGCTCTTTTTAATGAGAAGCTAACAATCAATCTCCTGTTGTTATCTTTTGGGATACATAATATATCCCCGTCTGCATAATAATAATTGACTATTTGTTGCTTTATATTTTCCTTTTCATTTTTTATCCTTGCTCCAAGTATATATTCGTACTCTTTGCTTTCCAATGCCTCAATGTTTTTCTTGGAAAGTAAACCTGAGTCTGCTATTACTACCGGCTTATCTAATTTGAATTTTTTACTAATATTTTC
>JAOZOC010000721.1 GCA_029933495.1 Bacteroidales bacterium | reverse complement strand
TTCAAATATTGGATTTCAAAAATTTGAGGCGAAATTAAGCATTTTCAATTCATTAACCATGAATTTAAAATATATTAACAAAAAAGAATAAAATGAGATGAAATATTTAACTTAATTAGTGTTGCAAAGCAACTCTATTGAAAATAGTTTTTAAACCCCAATCCAATAATTCAACAAGTCAATTAATTCAACAAGTCAATAATTCAACAAGTCAAACTATCCGGCGATCTCCTCTTCCCGTTTATCATAAACCCGTTTTGATATTTTAATACTCATTTCATAAAGTAATAACAAAGGTATTGAAACCAATACCTGTGAAAAGATATCGGGGGGTGTTATAATAGCAGACAATGTAAGAACAATTACAAACATTATTTTTCTGTTCTTTTTCAAAAACTGGGGTGTTACAATACCAACTTTCGTTAAAAAATAAACAATTATCGGAAGTTCAAAAACAAGCCCGACAGAAAGTGTGACCGACACAACCGTACTAATAAAGGAGCTCAGTTGTATCTGGTTTGCCACTTGATCGCTCACACGATAATTACCGAAAAAATTAAGTGTCAGCGGGACAAGAATAAAATAGGCAAACAAAACTCCAGTCAGAAATAATAATGTACCTGCCGCAACAAAGCCTTTTGAATATTTCTTTTCATCAGGATGCAATGCGGGTGTAATAAACCTCCAGAATTCCAATAACACATAAGGTAAAGCCACAATAAAACCTGCTACAAGTGAAATATACATGTGAGTCATAAACTGTCCCGACATACTGATGTTTTGCAAAATCATCTGTACATCTCCAAGACAAAGAGATTCAAATGATATGGAGTTTCCGAATCTGCACAACAGTCTGTTAGTAATAAAATCAGAATCTTTAGGTGCAAGGATTATGTTGTCAAAAATAAAGTGTTTGTTTAAAAAGGCAATAATAGCAAAAACCAGAATCGCTGCCAGCGATCTGAAAATATGTTTCCTTAACTCTTCAAGGTGATCCCAGAAAGACATTTCATTTTCTTCCGGTTCCTCCTTTGGATGAAGCTTCTTTGTGGATATCGTTTCCTCCATAGCCGCAAAGATATGGAAAGGATTTAATATAGAAGATATTGGCTTTGTGTTTCTTCGAGACTTTCTGTCTTAGTGATCAAATAACCTCATCATCTGTTCACTACCGATAATAAAATATAAATCAAAATAATGAAAGGTATAGCAGTGTAAAACAGCAGTATAAGTAGCAGTACCGAAATTAACAGAAAGGAATATCTCACTTTGTTGTCACTCCATTTAAAGGTTTTAAACTTCAACGACATTAACGGCAATTCGGCAATCAACAAATAGGAGAAGACAAGAATAAAAGGAATCAGAAACCAGGGGCTGCTGATGATATTTGCAAATATGTCAGTATTAACTCCCAAAAGGTTTGTCGGTTGACTTAAAATTAACGGAAATGATGCAATCATCAATGCATTGGCAGGTGTTGGCAGACCGATGAATGATTCTGTTTGTCGTTCATCAAGATTGAATTTGGCAAGGCGGTATGCAGAGAAAGCAGGGATTAGAAATGCTATAAAAGGAACAATATTACGTCCTGCAATAACAATTTCGGGGCAGGAAACCGAATTTAGCAATAATATATATAGTATCATTCCAGGTGCAAGCCCGAAGGAAATAACATCTGCAAGCGAATCAAGCTCTTTTCCTATTTCAGAACTAACGTGAAGCATTCTTGCCGAAAACCCGTCAAAAAAATCAAATATTGCTGCAATTCCAATGAACCAGGCAGCAACTACCAGGTTGCCCTCAAGGGCAAAGACAATGGAGATACTTCCTGAAATAAGGTTTAGCAGTGTAATTATATTTGGTATCT
>JAOZOC010000157.1 GCA_029933495.1 Bacteroidales bacterium | reverse complement strand
TTCAGTGTTAATGTTTTAATTGATAAAAAAATCAAGGAGCTAGCACGCGGTGAGCAACACAGGATTAATATTTAAATCTGTTTTTAAATAGTATTATGTATTTTTGCAATATCAAAAAATTATCATTAACTAAAATTATCAAAAAATGAACAAATTACTACTCTCATTATTAGGCGCTTGCATTATTAACGTTACGGCTTTTTCACAAACATTTACTAACATCGATGCAGATATTATTGATGTATATTATACTGTAACTACGTGGGGTGATTTTGATAACGACTCGGATATGGACCTTTTTCTGGCCGGACAATTGGTTGATGCATCAGACCAAACAGTTTTATATATCAATGAAGGAGATGATACCTTCATCCCTTCAACCGGAACGACTTTCCCGCCGCTGGCAATAGGTGCATCAGAATGTGCCGACTTTAACAATGATTCCTATACTGATATACTTGTTCAGGCATACAACAATGCAACTAATCTAGGCTACACAAAAATATTAGAGAATAATGGTGACGGAACTTTTACTGAACTTTCGGTTGGTTTCCCTCAAACTTATATGGGTGATGTGAGCTGTGCAGATTTTGATAACGATTCTTACGTTGATGTTGCAATAAGCGGATACATTGATGCAGCTCCTTACTATATCTCAAAGATATATAAAAATAATGGTGATGGAACTTTCTCGGAAGTTACCGGAACAAACTTTCCCGGTACAATGTATGGAAAGTTCAAGTGGGCCGATTATAATAATGACGGTTATCAGGATTTTGTTTTATCAGGTTATGAAAGTGATTATGTAACAGAGATTTACAAAAATAACGGAGACGGAACATTCTCAAACTCAGGAATTGATATTCATCAAGGGTGGCTTGGTGATGTTGAATGGGGTGATTATAACAATGACGGAAATGTTGATCTGGTAGTTTCGGGAACAGGTGGCAACGGAATGGAAAGGTTTTGTATTCTATATAAGAATAACGGTGATGAGACTTTTACAGAACTGGATGCAGGATTCCCCGGAGTATCTCACAGTGCACTTGAATGGGCAGACTTTGACGGAAACAGCACTCTTGACCTTCTGGTGTGCGGAACATTAACAACTCCCGGCGAAGGGAACTATGTTTCTGCTATTTATCTGAATAATGGCGATGAGACTTTTACCGAGAGTACTACTGCACAGCTGCCAACTGTCTATTGGGGAGACTCAAAAGTTACTGATTATGATAACAATGGAACTCCAGATATCCTGCTTACAGGATTAGACAGTAACGAAAGTCCTTATTCCGCAATATTCAAAAACGAAACTCAGAGCAGTGGTTATTCTGTAACTTTCAGAGTTGATATGTCAAACGAAACCGTATCGGCAGACGGAATACATATTGCAGGTTCTTTTCAGGATTGGGACCCCGGCGCCACCTTAATGACTGATTCAGGAAATAACATCTACGAATACACACAGAATTTTAACGAAGGAGAAGCCATAGAATATAAGTTCATAAACGGAACTCAATGGGGTGAAGACGAAAGTGTTCCTCCTGAATGCGCACAGAATAATAACCGCTATCTTACAGTTCCCGCTCAGGACACT
The DNA here is from genome assembly GCA_029933495.1 of Bacteroidales bacterium. Lineage (GTDB taxonomy): Bacteria > Bacteroidota > Bacteroidia > Bacteroidales > JAADJA01 > JAADJA01. The sequence continues at coordinate 5,741 of JAOZOC010000157.1, read as the reverse complement.
GTCTTAACTGCCGTTTGCTTTGGAAGTTGCAATCCTTGCAGCAGCCAGATTACTCTTACATTCAGAGTTGACATGTCAGCTCAGACAATATCAGCCGAAGGTATACATGTTGCCGGATCATTCCAGGATTGGAATCCGGCCTCAACAGAAATGACAGATATTGGTGATAATGTTTACTCTGTCTCTTATAGTGTGAATACAAATGAGCAAATTCAGTATAAATACATTAATGGGATTGACTGGGATGCATCTGAAATCGTGCCGGAAGAGTGTGGTGTTCCTGATGGTTTTGACGGTTTTAACCGTTTCCTTGATGTCCCTGATTACGACACAACTCTGACAGCAGTTTGCTTTAGCAGTTGTGTACCCTGCGTTACAGGAATTGGGGAAAACAAAAATACAATCTCAAAAATAACAGGAGTTTATCCTAATCCTTTTTCAGACAAGCTATCGATTGAATATTATTTAACAGGGGAAGCACAAATTGAAATAAGCATTTACAACAGTTTTGGAGAAAAGGCATTTGAGACTACAGGAACAGGCACCGGAACAGGAACGCATACCGAAACTATTTCCGTGTCAAATCTTGCAAAGGGAATCTATTTTATAATTCTTAAGGCAGAGGGAGCTATTATTCAAACGGAAAAGATTGTGAAATAGAGAATTGTAACACACTTACGATTAAGCAAACAAAGAAAACCAATATATTTTAAATTATGTTAGGTGACATCCTATTAATACAAGAGAAGCATAAAAAAGCCGGTGAGGTTATCATCGAAAGGATTCTTAAAGATAAGAAAGAGAAATACATAGTTGCTATTTCGGGAGAATCTGGGTCTGGGAAAACGGAACTGACACATGTAATTGCCAAAGGTCTTAGAAAATATGGAATATTTGCTAAACCATTGCATACTGACAACTATTACAATACACTTCCCCTGGAAAGACGTGAATGGAGAAACAAGCAGGGAATTGAAAATGTGGTTGGTTACAACGAATATAAATGGGATGAAATTCAAAAAAGCATAGATGATTTCAAAAACAACCGCAAATCACAAATGCCCTGCGTTGATCTTGTTACCGAGCAGGTGGATCAATTGATCACTGATTTTAGTGAAGTGGATATGCTCATTGTAGATGGATTGTATGCAATTAAAGCAGACAATATTGATCTCAGAATATTTATAGACCTCTCCTATCTTGAGACCAAAGAAAAACACACAAAAGACTCACGCGGCAAAGAGGTAATGGACGAAGTACGCTGGGCCACACTGGCACAGGAACATAAGATGGTGCAATCACTTAAGCCGCTGGCTGATTTGTTGATTACAAAAGATTATAAAGTGGTAGAGGTGAAGAAATAACAATTTACTCTCCCCGAAACTCAGGCTTTCGTTTTTCAATAAATGCCTTTTTCCCCTCTTTAAAATCATTACTTTTATATACCTTTTCAATAGCAGACCTGCTATCTTCTTCATTTGTAAGCTGTTCAACGGTTTTGTATGCCAATTGGTGAATTTGACTTTTAATCAATGAGATAGCAAGCGGTGCATTTTCTGTAATCTTTCTGGCAATAGACATTGTCACATCTTCCAATTCCTGTCCATCGGCGATATGGTTCAGGATTCCAAGCTCCTGCGCTCGCCTTGCATCAATTGTATCGGCTGTAAAGAACATCTCCATCGCAATATTGCTACCAACCCTTTGTAGCACACGATTTACCTGATTTGGATTGTATGGTGCTCCGATTCGGGCCGGAGTGATTGCAAAAGTAGCTCCCTGACTCCCAACAAGGATATCGCACGAGAAAGCCAGTTCGCATCCTCCACCCCACACACTACCCTCTATCATAGCAATTACTGCTCCCGGAAAATTCTCAATGCTCTTTAAAGCCTTCTCCAGTGAATACTCAAAAGGAACAGGGTCTTTACCCTCCTCCGGAAGCTGGTCGATCCGCAAACCGGCACACCATACCTTTACTCCCGGATTGTTACGTATAACGATTACACGCATTCCTTTTTCCGTAAAGTCTGCCATAGAAACTACAATTTCATCAAGCATTTGCAGATTTAATGAATTGCTCTTTGAGTCATTGTCTAACGTTAGAATACCAATTTCCCCGAGAAAAGATTGCTTTACAAATTGCATATAAATATATTTTTTGCAAATGTACTTAAGAAATGGCAATGCTGAAGAATCTGATTAAACCTCCTTAGGACTTCCATTAATAAAATGAGCAAATGAATAAAAAAGCATTTAACGGAATGAATTATTCAAAATCTATTTTAAAATCATCAAGATATATTATATTATTGGAGGGATTAAAAAGATAAATCTTTATCAGGTCAGCATCTTTGATGCTGTCAGGAATTATAAAGGTTTGATGAAAATCCTGCCATTTGCCAACCTGATTTATTTGTCCTTTCAGGCTAAAGTTTTGTGAAAAGTTTTTGAAATTTCTCCCTTTAGCCTGAATTATTAATGCACCGTTATGATTGTCAGATTCCGGCTTAACTTTAAATGCAATGTCTATTTCGTTTTTCAGGCTGTCGGGTATTAGTTTCAAAGGATATAAAAAGACTATACTGTATTTGATACCATTACCGGTTTTTGATGATTTGTTCCCGGAAAATGATGTTTCTGATGTTACAGAGCTCATTTGTCCCCATATAACACCATCCTCGCAATTATTGAAAAAACTGGTTTGAAGAATATTTGAATATTCCACTTCTTTATACTTGTCAGGATAAAATCTTTTTAAGGCCGATGCCACATTTTTCGCAATCAGTTTGCGCCCGTTTTCAGCATAATGCTCCGTTGTCCAATTCTGATTAATAAACTGATCATCCGGAATAACATTTAGATTATCAACAACCGTGATTCCTCTGCTCCGATAATACTTTTTAAGGATATCTCCATTTTCTTTCATTAAAAAAACAATATCCTTCCCGACCAGTTTTTTGGCCTTTTCAGTATTTTCAGCCAAAAGATTAAACACGAGGTTCCAGCCTCTCATTTTTGCAAGACTGATAATCTTATCAAAATCTTTAATCCTTGGATTGTTCATAGTGTCAATTTGAAATCCGTAAGTTTTTATGTATTGACACGCAAGACTAGTCTTATCCCAATCCCTCTTACCGTCAGCTCCTTTTATTCCTGTTTTTGACATCCATTTATCCCATTCTAATACATTTTTAAATGGAAACTTATATGGGAAATGCAAGGTGTCTTTTTCCCATATTTCCTTAATCTGCCTTACCCTTTCCTCCTCTGTTTTAATGTCATAAGCATTAAACGACAGTAAAAACCTGTTAACAATCGGAGGATACGGTTTAAGTAAAACCATACTTTTCTGTAAAGATGTTTCAAGTTTGGAATGAATCCATACTGTATTAAACGAGCGCAGGTTTAAAGTTACAATTATGGTCTTTACCTGACTTTCCTCCGGGATATTCTGAAGTAATATTTTGTAAATACCGGAATGGCTTGCCGGCTTTGTAATGTCATAAATTTTGAGATCAGGGAAATAGTCGGAAATTAATGCAGAGATCGGGCGCTTATCAATATCATCATCACGGAAAGAATTGTTAGAAGATTCCCCAATATATACAATATCGACATCATTTGGAACAGCCCTGACTAAATTTATAACATCAGAATAGCGTTGAAGGTCCTTCTCATAAAAAAAGAATTTATAAATATAATTAAGCACTACGAGCAGCAGTATCAGAGATACAAGTTTTATCGTTATTTTTTTGATAATTCCTCTGTTCATAGCTTAGAATTGAAAATAGATAAATGGGAAGTTTTCTACACCGGCAAAAGCAATAATAGCAAATATCATAACACCATAAATACTCCATCTGTAAATGTATGACAATCTATCAATCCAGGTGTCAAATCGTTTATTATATAAAACAATATCGCTGAAAATAAAAATAAACAGGAAAATCCAGATGCTTGATGGAATGCTCAGTGATGCAGTTGAAACGTGCCAATTTTCAAATAATAGTTTAAATATATTTATTGCATCATTAAAACTCTGGCTTCTGAAAAATACCCATATAAAACTGACAAAAATGAAAGTTTTAAGTGCAAGAATTATGTGTACCGCTGAAAATTTTGGATGTTTTTTTTTAAGACCCAATTTTCTGTTCAGAACATTTTCAAATAAATATAAAATACCATAAAGCGATCCCCAGATGATGAAAGTCCAGTTTGCGCCATGCCAAAAACCGCTGGCAATAAATACTATCAGGATATTAATAACCCACCGGGATTTTGCAACTCTGTTCCCACCCAAGGGAAAATAGAGGTAGTCTCTGAACCAGGTTGAAAGTGATATGTGCCAGCGTTGCCAGAATTCTGCAATATTTTTAGATAAATAGGGTGTTTTAAAATTGTCCATTATTTTTATACCCATCAGCAATGCACTTCCAATGGCAATGATTGAATAGCCGTAGAAATCGCTGTAAATCTGAAAAGAGTATAAAAATATTCCCGTCAGGATATCCAGTGAGTTATACTTTGCAGGAGAGGAATATATCTGGTCAACAATGCCCGAAAGGTTGTCTGCAATTACCATTTTGATAAATAATCCGTAAAGAATTAATCTTAATCCGTTTGCCAGGTTTTCATAAGAGAAAGTATGTTTTTCTTTTAACTGGGGTGTAAGTCTTGAAAACCGTTCAATGGGGCCGGCTACCAACTGCGGAAAAAATGAGACATAAAGTGCAAAATAGCCTAAATGCCTTTCGGCTTTCTGTCTTCCGTAAAAAACATCTATTGAGTAGCTTAAAGTTTGAAAAGTGTAGAAAGATATTCCAACGGGAAGTAAGAATTTCATCAACGGAAGGTCCTGAGGTATTCCGAACTCCTGGAAAAACAGGTTGAGGTTGTTTGAAGCAAAATTAAAATACTTAAAAAAGAATAGTAATCCAAGATTTGTAAAAAGACTTAAAATCAACCAGGGTGCTCTTGACTTTTTATCCGGGAGTTTTTCCATTCTTATCCCACATAAATAATCAATAAGAGTTGAAAAGAGAATCAGGAAAATATACTCAACTTTCCAGCTCATATAAAAATAATAGCTGGCTGCAAGTAGAAATATCCACCTGAACTTGTGAGGAATCAGGTAATAGACGATAATAACAACCGGCAGAAAGAGTATATAGTCTATCGTGTTAAAAAGCATCTATTAAATTCTTTTGTATATTCAAAACAACCAACTGTATAAGTTCAAGCGGCAAAAATAGATTATTTTTAAGTAAAAGTTGCATTTACTAATTGAACTTACGGTATCTTAATTCTAATATCTTTGTATTTTCCATACGGGCTCCATTTGGTCATTGGCAAGAAATAATAAAGCACAAATGATAAAAAACAAATAAATTCCAATGTAGAAAAACGAAATCCAAAATAGTTTTGAGATTTTATATTTGATATTTATTTGAAATTTGGGTTTTAAAATTTGTCTTTTCTGGTTTATCCAGGTTAGGTCATTGTTTTCCGGGAAATATATTTAAACCTGAAATAGACAGCAACCCCCGAAACAACTGCAAGAATAAGCAGGTGTAATGCCTGTGAGGTTACATGTTCAACCCCACCACCCATTACGGCAAGTTTTCTTACGACCTCAAGAAACGGTGTTATCGGTATCATTGATGAAACCCATTGCAAAGGCAACGGCATAAAATGAACCGGCCAGGAGTATCCCGAAATAAGGAAAACGGGGTAACTTG
>JAOZOC010000720.1 GCA_029933495.1 Bacteroidales bacterium | reverse complement strand
GAATCCCCAGCAACAACAGGACAGTATTTCGATGTCGCCCCATTATCTTTTGGAAGTGATGACTTTAAAGACCTTGTTGGTGCTACTGATAACAACGGCCTTAAGTTTTTTGAGAGAACGAATATGCTGCCCTGGGTTGAAATCCCATCTCCGGTACCTACGGGGAATTTCCTGACAGTATGTGCCCATGACCTCAATAATGATGGGATGACGGATATTGTTGCAGGCGGGGCAAATGGTGTGAAAGTACTTATCCACGACCAGATGTGCGGCGCAGATACTTGCTGGACAGTCCAGGAGTTGCTGAACGGCCTGATCGCCTATAATATTTATGTTGACCATATTAATTCGGATAGCTATCCTGATCTTGCTGTTGCCCTCGGTAACAACAGTGGTTTAAGGATAATATACGGCCAGTCGGACGGATCATGGGTCATGGGGCAAAAACCTGACAGCACAACCACTTTTCATAAGATAAGGTCAGCCGATTTCAACCAGGACGGATTTACGGATATCGTAGCTACAAATATCGAAAATGCAGGTATCCAGATTTGGTACAGCGACCAGGCCGGTGGTTGGGTCGAACAGGCTCCATTAAGCCAGGGATATGCTTTCTGGGGATTGGATGTAGCCGATGTTGATTTTAACGGATATCCCGATATTGTAACCAGTGGCAACACGTCCGAAGGCGGTGTTTTGTTTTATCTGAACCAGGGTGATGATACTTTTCTACAATCCAATTCACCAACCTCTTCCGGGATTTATAACGACCTCCAGTTGAAGGATATGAACGGAGACGGATATTTTGACATGGCTTCCGCCAATCAGGGTGCAGGTATTCAAACCTGGCTCGGAAATGCAAATCTCTACTGGAATTATTGGTATCACCCATTAGAAACATCCACTTTCAAGAGCATAGAAATTGAGGATATGACCCTTGATTTAACACCTGATATTATTGCTGCATCACAGAGCGATGGAATTAAAATATGGAGCAACAGGACCCCGCCGGTAAATGTTAATCCTGTTTTTGCAACATCCGAAGATGAGATTGAGTTTGGAGAGGTGCTCGTTACTTACAGCAAAACCGAGCTGTTTACCATCCAGAACATTTCCTCTGATACGGCTGAAAACGTCATCATTTACGCAACAAATCCGATATTCCAGGTTTATGAGGATACAAGCGTACAAATTCTTATAACCCCTTTCGATCTTCTTCCCGGTGAAAGCAAATCCATGAAGGTAACCTATTCGCCAACTGCAGCAGTTGATGAAAATGAAGGCCTGATAATTCACAGCATACCTGAAATATTGATGATACCCCTGACAGGTTCGGGTGTAACACAGGGTGTGCCTGAATGGACTTTGGGTATTCTTGTTGAGAACAACCTTGGCGGATTAAACAACAGCGAAACACTGGAAATGGGAGTAGGGGTTGGAGCAACAGATACATTGGATTTCCCCTATGGCGAAGTGAACCTTCCCCCGGCACCACCTGTCGGAGTTTTCGATGCCCGTTGGCAGATTGCCGGGTATGAGGGATTTCTGAAGGATATAAGGGCTTATGAAGAGAATGACCATGAATACATTTTTCATTGGCAGGCCGGAAATGGCGGATATCCTGTTACAATTTCATGGGACCCTGCACAACTGCCGGATGGCACCTTTGTGATACACGATTTACTCGGAGGCCTGTTTGTTGACACCACAGGAATGGACACTGTAAATCAGTTGGTACTCCCTGCCGGGATAGCTGCTTATCCGTATTTGAAGATCAGTTGCCACCTTATCAATAATGCAAACCAGATATTCCAGCTTGATGATGGATGGAACCTTGTATCGCTTCCTGTAGTTCCTGATTACAATGAGGTGG
>JAOZOC010000719.1 GCA_029933495.1 Bacteroidales bacterium | reverse complement strand
GGATTTGATTACGACCTTGTTTTTGATGTTAAGATTACTGACTGGCTATCATTCAATAGTGCAAACCGTTTGTCATTCGGAACCGACAAATCTCATTCATATGTTTCACCTATAGTAGCCGGAACATATTACGGAAAGGGTTTCATTAATGAAATGCAGTCAATGTGGTATGGAGGTATTTCAACAAACCTGTTTAAGTTCAATTTTGAAACGGGTGATCACACTATTGACGGACTGGCAGGAGTTGAGGCAAACGGCGGATATTATGAATTTATGTCTGTCCAGGGTGTAGGGTTGCCTGAAGGTTTCTCAGTACCTGATGTTGCTTCTTCCGAATTGCAGATAGGTGGCGCCAACTCAACAGAATACTTCAGGTCGTTCATCTCCCAGCTGAATTATAATTTCCGAAAAAAATATTTTCTGACAGCATCTTACAGGATTGATGCCACCTCCAATTTTCCACCTGACAACCGTGTGGCTCATCTACCAAGTGTTGCAGCTTCATGGTTAATGAGTAATGAAAGTTTTATAAAGGATAATATCTCGTTTATGAACCTTTTGAAACTGAGAGCGAGCTATGGTATTACGGGTGACCCTGACATCGGAGCATCACGTTATATGGGACTTTTTTCACTTAGTTCGCATTACAACGGACAACCGGCTGCACTACCATATCAGTTGCAGAATTACGGCCTTACCTGGGAAAAAACCAATGAACTTAATCTCGGTCTGGATGTAGGTTTGTTTAAAAGGGTTGATTTAACATTCGATATTTACAGGAACTTTACCGAAAATCTGATAATACTGGCAGCTCAGCCTTTGTCACAGGGATTTGAATATCGCTGGGAAAATGCCGGGGACGTAACCAATAAAGGAATTGAACTCGGGTTGTCAACCATTAATATTAAAACCGCAACTTTGGAATGGCGTACAGGTATTATTTTTGCACAAAACACAAACACTTTATCAGGTATTGGCACTCCAATTTACAATACAGTGGGCGGAGTATCACAGATATATCGTGACGGAGGTGAGATTTTTACATTTGTATTACCAAAATGGCTTGGTGTGGACGAGGAAACAGGTGCCCCGTTATGGGAGAAGATAAATGATGACGGCAGCAGGGAAGCGACCTCCAGTTATGCAGAAGCAACACCACAGGAAGTTGGTCATGCCCTTCCCGTTTTTCAGGGTGGTTTTAGTACGACTCTGACGTGGAAATCGTTATCACTTTATGCAAATTTTGCATATCAATACGGTAATGATGTTTACAATTCAACACGTCGCTATATGGACCACGACGGACACGAACCGTTTTATAATTATATGGAGCCTGCTCCTGACTGGGTACGCTGGACTCATCCGGGAGATGTAGCAACACACCCAAGTATGCAAAATGCAGAGCTTTCAAGAGAAAATTCGTCCCGTTTTCTTGAAGACGGCAGTTTTCTGAAATTACGGAATATAAGTCTGAGTTATAAATTACCCGATTCGTGGGTTAATGCCATTAAACTTCAGACGGTTGTAGTATCATTCCGTGCCGACAATATCTGGACATGGACAAAGTACTGGGGTCAGGACCCGGAAGTAAATCTTCAAAAAGCCGACTGGGCTATGCCGGGAGTTTCCGACTTTAAATATCCCAACAATAAACTATTTGTATTTAATATTGATGTCAAATTCTAAAACCTATGACAATGAAAAACATATACAAACATATACGGATAATAGCTGCACTGTCAATTATTATGGCAAGTTGCGGCAAAATGGATGTAGCTCCCACAAATCAAATTTCTACAGAAAGCATTGGAAATACTACCGACGGTATCATCAATGTAACAAACGGCAATTATGCCTTATTTAAAAACCAGGT
>JAOZOC010000156.1 GCA_029933495.1 Bacteroidales bacterium | reverse complement strand
GTTTTTATTGAGTTTATTACCGATGGTGCAAACACTGCTCCCGGATTTTATCTCAATTACACAACTTCCAGACCTGATTGGTGCGGAGGTATGACGCAATTAATAGAACCGGCAGCGACCATCAATGACGGTAGCAGCTCGTTTTATTATAACAACCAGTCCTCCTGCGGCTGGATTATTGATCCGGGCATAACAGATTCCCTCACGCTCTATTTTAATTATTTTGATACGGAAGAGGAGAATGATATTTTAAGAATTATTGATGGTGTTTCGCAGGACATCCTTGCTGAGATAAGCGGTCATTATGACGATCCGCCTGAACCTGTTACTTCACCAAGCGGGAAAATGCTGCTTAGTTTTTTCTCAAACAACAGTGTCAGGGCACAAGGCTGGGAAGTGTGGTATGATATCAACCTGGGATTAACGGAAAACAGACAGGATGTTAATTTCCAGATTATTCCCAATCCGGTTACCTTTGATGTTAAAATCAACTTTAACCTGACATCTAAACAACAGGTAACCATTGAGCTAATTGACATTATCGGACACAAACAGATGATCATGGCAGATGAGGCCTTAAATTCCGGCCATCATTCCATTCATAGCAATTTAGGTCATTTACCCGAGGGCATCTATTTCTGCTGCTTACAGATTGGAAATGAAATAGTAACAAAGAAAATAATAAAAATAAAATAAATTATGAACGTTATTGCAAATAAAATAATCAGGGAATTCAATGCAACAACTGAAATAACAAAAACAGATTGTGGTGTGTTCCTTAGTGTCATTCCGAACCGTGGGGCAGGACAAGGAGGGAGGGTGAGGAATCTCCATAATATTAACCTCTGCCTTCAACAATTGGCAGTGCAAAAAAAGCAAGGGGATGTCTCACCTAGTGCGTTGGGGTTTTTCCCCTTTAGGGGAATTAAAGGGGTAACGCAGGCAAGAGATTAGTTTTCTTAAACAAAAACAAAAATATGAACGACAATGCAAATATAAAAAACGTCATTGCGAGCCCTGGGAGGATATTTGCGAGGGAGCGTGGCAATCTGTAATTATACGGGGTTCCGTTTCATAACAGACAGATTGCCACCGCATTCTCGCTCACAAGGCCAACCTTTTGATGCGTCGCAATGACGTAAAAAGGAACTTGTAATGATGTGAAAAGGAACTCGCAATGACGGGGAAAGGAACTTATAATGATAGGAAAGTTTATAACCAAACAAGCCACCTGCCAAATTGTGCAGGGAGTATAGGAAAGGAGAGTAATATGAATAACATAATATCAGGAATAACCAAACGGTCGGCTAACCTCGAACTGCTGGCATCATTAATAGCCAGCGTAGGTATGATAATGCTTATGATAAATGCTGTTGCCGGAAAAGTTACTATAATTATCGGTATCGCAGCTCTCGTAATACTCTACCTTGTGCAGTGCTTGCCGTTTCTCCATAAGCATAACGATTTGTGTATGTTGAAATTAACACTTAATCATATTTCACTTATTGTTGTGCTTACAGGAATGTTGCTTGCAATTTTACACTCCGGTATCAACCTTATCGTTTTAATGATTGGCTGGATATTATTGGGTGTCTGCCTGATTATAAATTTTGCTGACAGGGATAGAGATAACCAATCGGGAATGTGGATGATACAGATACGTATTTTTATAATAATTGCAATTAGTCTTGTATTTTACTTGGGATTTTAAAGCATCATTTCTTTGTCCCTCAAATATATTTAGTACTATTGAAAATTAATTCTACTTTTATACCGGAACAAAACAAAACTCTGTGACACGAAAGCTAATCATAATAGTAATTATCCTTTTCCCGATGCTGATAGCAGCACAGCCTATATCATTTATAAGAATAGAAAATCCCGACAGTCTTAAAAGTATTCTTCCTGAAACCTCAGGACAGGAGAGAGTTGACCTTTTGAATAAGATTGCACATTCGGTTCATTTGAAAAATCCCGATGAGACTTATCAGCTTGCTGGGGAAGTCCTAAAGCTATCAGATAGTCTGGGCTATAGCCAGGGAAAAGCAGTTGCACTTTGGCTCTTGTCATACGAAAAACAGAATGATGCTGACAAACTAAAAATATTTTACCAGGCTAAGAAATATCTTAACGATAGTACGTACTGGGTGGTAAAATATAAAATATTATATGCAATTGCCGACATGTATGTGAGAGCTAAAGAGTATGATTCTGCATATAAATACTATAAAAAAGTAAATACAGAAATAAACTCTCCTGAGGGATTTTATAAACGAGTTGTTGTCCATAGTCGTGCAGCGGCTGTGTATAAAGGTATCGGTAACTATAAGCGCGAAGAAGAATTCTTAATTATGTTACACAACGCTTTCCTTAATGAATATAGTCCCCTTATCAATAAAAAGTTTTTAACATATCCAGGAAAACTGGGCAGCTATTACACAAAACATGGATATTACAGTCTTGCAGTTGAAGCAAATAAAAAAATACTGGATAATATAGATATCTTCCAGTTAAAGGATGATTACAGGGATTACATTGAAGCAAAATATTTTGGACAAATAGCAAGGGCATACAGCCATTGGGGAAAATACGATTCTGCAATAAATTACCATAACAGGGCAATAATTAAATTTACTCTGTCGCAAAAAAGATACAATGAGAGTTTAAAAACTGACAAAGAGTTCGAGTATAAAGACTGGGAAATAAATATTGCCAATCAGTTAGAGGGCAAAGCCATTGTTCAGATGAACCTCGGTATTTACGATCGTTCGAGGGTAAATTTCAACAGATCATTGGAGATGCGGAAAGAGAAAAAAGATGAGTTCGGTATTGCAATGTGCCTCGATGGACTTGGAGAACTTTGCCAGGTGCAGGGAAAATACCCAAAAGCACTCGAACAGCTTGATGAAGCAATAGAGAGGAAAATGAGTTATAGGGAAGACTTTAATTTGACTAATCCAAGAGTATCATCACAAATTAGTGTCAATAAAATGATAGACGAGAGCATTTCTATTTCATTTTTTAACAGAGGAAAACTTTTTTACGACTGGGGGAAGAATGAACTTGCAATAGAGCAATTTGACAAAGCCATAAAACTATGTCGCGAAATAGGTTATGTACGTGGTGAAGCACAGGCATTAATGGCTGTCGGGGATATTTTCCTTAAACAGGATAGTGTAGAAGCGGCGAAAATCAACTATATAAAGGCATACGACATATTCGACAAAACGGATAATCTTCCTGAAAAAGCGCAGGCACAAGCCAAACTTGGAGATTACTATTCATATAACGGAGATGTTAGCGAGGCACAGAAGCATTACCATCTTGCATTATCAATATTTGATAAACTGGGGCTGCAACGCGACCTTGCAAAGGTTTATTCAAAAACTGCGCAACTTCATTTTCAAAAAAAGGAGTATGATGAGGCTATTAATGAATATCAATTAAGTATTAGAATAGCAACACCACTTGAGCTGCAAAAGGTTTTAATGGACTCGCACAAAGGGTTATCTGATGTTTATACCGCTTTAGGCAAAACTGACTTTGCATTTGAGCACTACAGAAAATATGTTGCAGCGCGCGACTCATTATTCACACTCGAATCGAATAAACAGATTGCAAATCTGGAAGCTGTTCACGAAGCAGAAAAAAAAGAGCAGGAGATTGAAATGCTGAAAAATGAAAATGAACTAAATCAGTATAAACTGGAGCGTTCGCAGTATGTGTATATAAGTATCGGAGGCCTGGCCCTGTTGCTGATCATCTCAACTATTCTGTATTATCGCCAGGAAAAGCTAAAGGCTTCAAAGCAGAATATAACACTTGAGCAAAAGCTTCTTCGTACACAGATGAATCCACATTTTATATTTAATGCACTTACTAATATTCAGAGCTTTATGTATCTCAATAAACCTGTAGATGCTGCCACATACCTAACAACATTTGCAGGCCTGATGCGGAATATTCTTGATAATTCAAAGAAGAATTCAATACCGTTAGACAAGGAAATTACAACTATTTCAAACTATCTTAAACTTCAAAAGCTAAGGATGGGCAATAAACTTGACTATACAATTGAATTGGATGAATCGATAGTGCCTGAAAGATGTCAAATTCCACCTATGCTTGCTCAGCCCTTTATCGAAAATGCTATTGAACACGGGATTATACATAAAAAGGAAGGTGGACATATTAAGATCAAATTTTCATTATCTGATGATTTATTGCTTTTTGAAGTTACCGATGATGGTGTAGGCCGTGAAAAGGCTGCTGAGCTGGAAAAAGGCAAGGTGAAGGTTCATGTGTCAATGGCCACAACCATTACAAAAGACAGGCTTAAAATTATCAACAAAAAGATAAAGAGTAAAATAACACTTAATATTATCGACCTGAAAGATGAGAACAATAATCCGGCAGGAACAAAGGTAGTAATAACCATTCCAAAGAAGTATTCGTAATTGGCAAAACCTTTCGGGTGGATTCAGGCCTTGCGCTGTTGAGCTCCCGAAAGGTTGTATTTTTGAATCGGCAGTCCGCAGTAGGCAGTTGGCAGACAGCACGCCTTGATTCACTTCATCGACCCCTGGGATATTCTGTATTTTAACGTTTGGGATACATAATACATCTCGTTATAAAATGTTTTAATTACTTTTGCCGCAAATTTTGAAAATCTATTTAAAAAATAATAAAAGGAGAAACAAAAAATGGCAGGAACAATAACATTTACAATGATTAAGCCTATGGCTGTTAAGAAGGGTTTTATCGGACCTATATTAGCAAAAATTGCAGACGGCGGATTTAAGATAAAAGCAATGAAGTTCACCAAATTGACAGTTGAGCAGGCGCAGAAATTTTATGAAGTTCATAAGGAGCGCCCTTTTTATGGTGAGCTTACAGAGTTTATGTCGTCAGGGCCTATAATAGCAGCTATTCTGGAAAAGGATAATGCTGTTGAAGAATATCGTAACTATATCGGAGCAACCAATCCTGCAGAAGCGGCAGAGGGTACTATCAGAGCACTCTACGGTACTGATCTGGGAATGAATGCAGTTCATGGGTCGGATAGCGATGAAAATGCAATAATTGAGAGTGATTTCTTCTTTTCTAAAATGGAAAGGTTTTAAGAAAGACACAAGAAATATATAAAATCCGGACAGGCGAAAAAAGTCAATCCGGATTTTTTATTTCCGCTCTTTTTCTTTAACATAGAATTCAATTCCGACCCTCTTGATATGTTCAACTAATCTTTCGTTTTTAATATGTTTAAAAATGGATATGTCGAAAGTGTATGGTAAAAACAAATCATCCAAATCATTTTCAATTTTGTTTAGCAGAGAAAGAGATATGTCATTTCCAATAACTGTCAGGTCAATATCAGAACCATTAGTATAATTCCCTTTGGCTCTCGAACCGTAAAGAATTACCTTTTCAATTTCTGAATATTTTTTAAAGACATTATTAATAATATCAATAATATGTGATTTCAATCCATAAAGCATATTACTCTTACTTATCCATTAACTCAGATAATTTTTCTGATAACCTTTCAAATTCAACATAATAATCCGTTACTATTGCAATAATAATTTCATCGGCAGTTTCTTCATTATAGGTGTGTGAAGTTTTATTTCTGCTTTTAATCATATCCATCCATATCTCGCCATTTTCCAAAAGATTGTACTTAAAAGCTTCTTTAACAGCATCTTTTGATCCGTATATTTCTTTATTACCTTTGTCGTTTAAAAAGTCTTTTAATGTTTTCCAGGCTAATTCATGTGTAAATTCAAAAGCTTGTATTAATCCTTGTTTTTCCAATTCAGAAAGTTTCCTTTCATTGAACAAGTCAACTGCATTTTTTAATATTATTAATGCCTTATTGTAGTTATCAAACCTTTGTATCCATCTGATATCATTGTTTTTCATCTCTTTGCAATGTTATATTTTAGTGTTTACAAAGGTAAGAATTTTTTCCAATGGGATGATACAATACTATTTCTCAACCTTTTTCAACATCAATACAAATGGAATAGCTCCAAAAGCAAGAAGAGCAGCGATTTTATAGGTGTTTGCAAGCCCTATCCAATCACCAAGAAGTCCGGCAATAAATACAGATAATGCGGATGTTATGAAGCTGATTGTCATGAAAATACTATTGATAAAAACAGGTTTTTCCTTTCCGGTATCCTGAACTAATGCCAGAAGAATCGGAGTAGGGGCGAAGATAAACAGACCCAAAAGCATCAACAGAACAAAAGTCATTATTCCGGATGCAATTGTGAAAAGATACATCAATACAGGTGTAATAATAGCGATAATAAGAAGTGAGGACTTGCGACCTATTCTGTCGGATAGTGTCCCGGAAATTAAGGTTCCTGCTGCACCGGCAAGTTGGAATACAGCAAGTGCCGAATTGGCAAACCAAAGCGATTCTCCTTTGTCAGTATAAAAGTAAACAGGAAGAAAAGCTGTCAGCCCCGATTTCATAATTGCTCTGAAAAATGTTATTCCGATAAGAATAGTAAAAAAGGGAAGCATGCTCTTGAATGTTTTCCAAAAACTCTCTGTAACAGAGTTCTTATGAATGTCTGAGGAGATTTTTATATTTTTTAGCCTGAAATAAAGTATAAAGGATGCTAACAGTCCAAAAGGCATTAGTTTCCAGGTTCCTTCAAGACCCCAAAGTGAAACAGCACCGGTAATTACAAGTGGGCCAACGGTTCTTGCAATCTCACCGCCAAACATAAAATAGCTCATTCCCTTTCCCGTTTTATCACCGGAAAGCCGTTTGACCATCACAGGTGCGGGAACATGGAAAAGTGCACTGCTAAAACCCATTACAAACACAAGGATTGAAATTACAGTAAAAGAGGGGGCAACTCCAAGCAAACTCATCGTGAAAGCTGTTACCGCAGGTGTGAAGATAACAAAATAACGGGCTGCAACTTTCTCGGCAATAACTCCTATTACAGGATTTAAAAGCCAGGGAATTCTTGATATCAAATCCCACAGAGATGCAACTGCAAGAGTGATACCAAATTTCTCAATAAGCAAAGGCCTCAAAGGGGCAAGGAATGAAGAGTAGATATCGTGCAGGTTGTGTGCAAGTGATACCAGAATAATATTTCCGGTTTTGAATTTTGACTCCTTCTGCATCTAAATTTATATTTTCGGTAAATGTAATGCTATTGAGTGAAATAGGTTTGACTGAATAATAAATTTTTATTGTTACCGCTAACAAACCGGTTCAGTATTATAAATTCTAAAAATAGAATCCTGGCAGCATCTAAGAATCCGGAATATTTTTATAAGATACTTACTAAAAAGAATAAAATCCGTTTTCAATGAATTGCCATATATAAAACAAAAAGTATTGATTGAAATTG
>JAOZOC010000718.1 GCA_029933495.1 Bacteroidales bacterium | reverse complement strand
AAATCAATTACAGGAGCAAGTGAATCATTGTTGGGGACAGTGTTGAAATATAAAGCTCCCCGCACAAAATTCTTTGTACTGTCGGTAAGATAAAACTGAAAGGGCGAGGCTGCTTCGGTTCCTGAGATTGAATAGGTCAGTCCGAAAATATTATTCTTTTTATCAATAAACTGCTTACTCTCAATAGCGTTCGCCTTGGGTATATGCTTCATAACCAGAGTACGGGTATCTTCAAGATACTTTACTACATTATTATCAATTGGTTTATAGCTTACGTTTAGCTGACCGTTAAACTGCGGAAAATCAATATTAAACCAATATGGCTCAGCATCGACATCAGTGTCGGGCACAAATTGAGAATAAACCGGATATTCAAATGTAAATGGATAGGTTGTATCAAATTTAACATACTCTTTCCTGGGAAGGTCAATACGCATATAACCTCGTGGCTTGGGATAGTAATCACTACCGCAGGAGGCCATAATTATTACCAAAATCAGGAATATTAAATTTTTAATCATTCTCATCCTCTTCAATTTCATTTATTGTAACCTTTATTTTTTTTATCCTGCGTTCATCAACTGTATAGACTTCAAAAACGAAATTTTTGAATGTAGTATTGCTTCCTTTTTCAGGAATTTCACCTTCAAGCTCCAGAATAAGTCCTGCAAGAGAATCCGACTCTCCTTTTATATCATCAAAGATATCATCCTCAATATCAACTATCTTACAAAAATCATTAATACTTGTTTTACCTTCAAACAGGTAAGTTCTGTCATCAATTTTTTTATAGTCAACTTCGTCTTCGGGAGAATCAAATTCATCTGTAATTTCGCCCACAATCTCCTCAAGTATATCCTCCATAGTAATAATACCAGAAGTACCTCCGTATTCATCAACTACAATAGCAAGATGGATTTTTTTATCCTGAAACTCTTTCAGCAGGTCGTTTATCTTTTTATTCTCAGGTACAAAGAAGGGCTTACGTAACAGTAACAGCCAGTTATAATCATCCTTTTCGTTTAAGTGAGGAAGCAGGTCTTTTATGTAAAGAATACCTTTTACATTATCAAAGGTCTCCTCAAAAACAGGTATTCTGGAGTGCCCCGAATCAATAATTATCTCCAGAATTTTCTTAAAAGGTGTTTCGGCCTCAAGAGCAGTAACATCCACCCTCGATTTCATAATCTCTTTGACATCAATATCCGTAAAACGAACTATCCCCTTCAATATTTTAGTGTCATCCTCATCCATATTTTCATCAGAAGTTATATCAATAGCATCTGAAAGGTCGCTCATCGAAACATCAACTCCTTTTTTCGCAATCCTTTTATCAATAACCGAAGTGGATTTAACGAGTAAGATACTAAGCGGATAAAATATTGCTACAAGAAAACGCAAAGGCTTTGCCATTATTGAAGCAAAAAGAACCGGCTTCTGAGCAGCATAAATTTTAGGAATTATTTCACCGAATAACAAAATAAATGATGTTATAACAATGACCTCAATAATAAATCCGAGAACAGGAAAATCAACAAAGCTAAAAATCTCATTAATGAGGTAGGAACTGAGTATTACAATACCCACATTTACAAAATTATTGACAATAAGTATTGTTGCCAGCAACCTTTTTGGCGTATCGAGAAGGGTAAGAATTATTCTATTTTTTCCTGAATCATTTTCTCTGACCTGTTTCAGATTTGCAGGGCTAAACGAAAAAAAAGCTATTTCAGAGCCTGATATCATTGCTGAAAAGAAGATCAATAATAAAACTACTGCCAGGCCAATTATCAAACTAACCGACATATTTCCGTTTAAAACAGATAGAAGAATCTTAAAGGAATACAAATGAGGATCACAATCAGGGTCTTCCAAAATT